>JACMMK010000109.1 GCA_014379045.1 Burkholderiales bacterium | reverse complement strand
TGCTCGACGCGCACCGGCAGCCGCGCCGTCGGCTCGTAGGCGGGCGCGGTCAGGGCAGCGCCGGTACGGATGCAGAACCGCGCGCCATGGCGCGGGCAGATCACCTGGTCTCCCTCGATGGCACCGCCCGCCAGGCGCCCGCCGTCGTGGGTGCACGCATCCTCGAGGGCGAAGAACTCCCCGTCGAGGTTGAACACGACCACCGCGGTGCCATCGACGTCGACGCTGCGATACTCGCCGTGCGCGATCTCCCCGGCACCGGCGACACGGGTCCATTGCTCGGCGGTCAAACTGCAACCACTTCCAGATCGGGTTCGATCGTATGCACGATGTTCTCGATCGCCGACAGCGTACCCGCCGTCGAGCTCGGGCAACTGCCGCACGCGCCCTGGTAATGCACGACCAGTTCGGTGTCGGTGAGATCGATCACCTCGAGATTGCCACCGTCGTTCTGCAGGTACGGGCGGATCTGGTCGTCGAGCAGCGCATTGATGCGTTCGAGACGCGCGAGGGTCGGCGCATCCATGTCGGCGCGGGCGACCGCCGCCGCCGCGACGGTGTGCTCGGATTGCGCATCGGCCGCCGCAGCCTCGCGGATCGGCACCGCGAGCTGGCGCAGCAGTTCGTCCCACTGCGCCCCGCCGTCCTGGGTGACCGTGATCCAGTGGTCGACGTAGTAGACGTTCGTCACATGCTCGATATCGAACAGCGCGGCGGCCAGCGGATCGCCCTCGGCCGCACCGGCGTTCTCGTACGAGCGCGCGATGCCCCAGGTGAGCGGCTCCTTCAGCACGAACTTGCGTGCGTTCGGATTCGGCGTGTACTCGACTTCGGCGATCTTGGGCATCAGGGAGAAATGGTCGGGGAGCGGGTCGCAGACTGCGGCAATGAGGTGTGGGCTCGGGTGAACGCGTCGAACAACGCCGCGAAGCACACGTTCAGGACGTCGGGTCTTCAGTAGAGGCAACCGGATCGCGATGCAACGCGGCCAGCAGCGTGTGCCAGGGCAGGATCGCGCACTTGACGCGCGATGGCAGATCCTTGACCCCAGCAAACACCTTCAAACGGCCGAGCTGATGCGGGTCGCGCTCCGGGTCGAGCTTGCCGGTCGCCATGTCGCGGAACTGCTGCACCATCGTCTCGGCTTCGCTGACCGACTTGCCCTTCACCACCGTGGTCATCATCGACGCCGACGCCTTGCAGATGGCACAGCCTTCGCCCTCGAAGCCCAACGCAGCGAGTGTGCCGTCACCACCCACGTCGAGCGTCAGCACGATGTGGTCGCCACAGAGCGGATTATGACCCTCAGCGCGGTGATTCGCAGCGGCGAGCGCGCCCCAGTTGCGCGGCTTGCGGTTGTGATCGAGGATCACTTCCTGATACAGCTGGTTCGAAACCGACATGGTGCGCTTTCCCGGGGCTCAGCCAACGCCGAACACGGACTTCGCGCGTTTGAGGGATGCGACCAGCGCGTCGACCTCGGCGAAGGTGTTGTAGAACGCGAACGATGCGCGCGCGGTGGCAGGAACCTTGAACCGGGTCATCACCGGCTGCGCGCAGTGATGACCGGTGCGGATCGCCACGCCGTCCTCGTTGAGCAGCGTGCCCAGGTCGTGCGGATGAATCCCCTCGACGACCATCGACAGCACGGCGGCCTTGCGCTCGGCGGTCCCGATGATGCGCAGGCCCCCGATGTGGCTCACCTCGTCGGTCGCGTAGGCGAGCAGTTCGTGCTCGCGCCGGGCGATCGTCGACAGCCCGATCTCGCTCAGGTAATCGAGTGCCTCGCCCAGCGCGATCGCGGCCATGATCGGGGGCGTGCCCGCCTCGAACTTGTACGGGATCACGTTGTAGGTCGTCTTCTCGAAGCTGACCGACGAGATCATGTCGCCGCCGCCCTTGAACGGCTGCATCTTCTCGAGCCATTCGGCACGACCGAAGAGCACGCCGATACCGGTCGGTCCGCAGACCTTGTGCCCCGAGAACGCGTAGAAATCGCAGCCGAGCGCCTGCACGTCGACCGGCAGATGCGGCGCGGCCTGCGCGCCATCGACGAGTACCGGAATGCCGTGCAGATGCGCGGCATCGATGTAGTCCTTGATCGGGACGATCGTGCCCAGCGCATTCGACACATGCGTGATGCAGACCAGCTTGACCCGCGGGTTGAGCAACGCCTGATACGCATCGAACGCGAGTTCCCCGGCATCGGTCACCGGAATCACCTTGAGCTTCGCACCGCGCTCTTCGCACAACATCTGCCACGGCACGATGTTCGCGTGATGCTCGATCGCCGAGATCACGATCTCGTCGCCGGCGTCGACGAACTTGCGCCCGTAACCGTGCATCACCAGATTGATCGCGTCTGTAGTGCCACTGGTGAGGACGATTTCGCGCTCCGAACCGGCGTTGATGAACGCGCGCACCTTGCCGCGCGCAGCCTCGTACTGCGCGGTTGCGGTTTCCGACAGGTAATGCACCGCGCGGTGGATGTTCGAATGCTCGTGTGTCTGGTAGCGCACGATCCGGTCGATGACCCGTTGCGGCATCTGTGAACTCGCCGCATTGTCGAGATAGACGAGCGGCTTGTCGCCGACCCGCATCGACAGAATCGGGAAATCCGCGCGTATCTGATCGATGTCGCGCTCGATGTCGAACGGTGGGTTCGGCCTGTGTTCGATCACTGCACTCATGTCGTTTCGATCCCCGGCTGTGCTGCGCTCATTGCAATCCTGTCCGTGCCATCACCACCGCGCCCAGACGGCCCACCAGCGAGCGCACCGGAATGCGCTCGATCACCTCGGCGGCAAACGCGTACGTCAACAGCTTGCGCGCGCGCTCGAGCGGCAGACCACGGCTCGCCAGATAGAACAGCTCGTCGCCGTCGAGCTGGCCGACGGTCGCGCCATGCGCCGCCTTGACGTCGTCGGCGAAGATCTCGAGTTGCGGTTTGGCGTTGATCTGCGCATTCGGCGAGAGCAGCAGCGCGCGGATCTGCTGTGCCGAATCGGTCCGCTGTGCGTTGCGACGCACCAGGATGCGCCCGTTGAACACCGCGTGCGAGCCGCCGTCGCAGACGCACTTGTGCAACTGCCGACTGAGCCCGTGCGGCTGCGCATGGTCGAGCAGCGAATGGGTATCGGAGTGCTGGCGCGCGTCGATCAACGCGAGCCCGTCGAGGTGCGCTTCGGCGCCCTCGCCGTCGAGTGTCACCTCGAGATCGAGCCGCGACAGGCGCGCGCCGAGGTTCACACTCGCCGAACGGTAGCGCGCCGCGCGTGCGAGCGACACCGCGCAGCGCCCGACGTGAAAACTCGCGCGATTCTCGCGCTGCAGTCGTACGTGGCGCACCAGCGCATCGGCCTCGACGACGATCTCGGTCACCGAATTGGTGAACACCGTCGACTCGCCGAGGCTTGCATACTCTTCCACCACCGTGACTTCGCTGCCCGCCTCGGCCACGACGATCACGCGGGGCTGGACGACGAACGGCGCAGGCCGGGCACTCGAAAGAAACAGCAGATGCACCGGCGTCGCGGCGTTCGCACCGCGCGCGCACACGACGACCGCGCCATCGCTCAGGCGCGCGGTGTTGAGCGCGCTGAAGAAACTTGTCTCGAATCGCGCGTGGACGCCGAGATGCGCGCGCACCTTCGCCGGCGTGTGCGTGGGCTGCGGTGCCCGTGCGC
>JACMMK010000108.1 GCA_014379045.1 Burkholderiales bacterium | reverse complement strand
CAGTGCGGCCAGCGCATCGGTCAACGTCAGCAGGTCAGCGGCGCTCACCGCGACACCGGCACGGGTGCGCCGTTCGCAGGCGCAGCGCCGAGGGCATGCGCATCACGCTGCGCCTCGAACTGCGCCGGCTCGGCCTCGAACGCCAGCGGCAGCGCGGCCTGCGCCAGCGCCGCACAGACGCTGGCGAGACCGGCTTCGATCATCGGCAGGTGCGACGGTACGATGTCGATCCCGGCAACCGCCGCGTTGGCGATGATCATGGCAGGCTCGAGCGAACGACGAATCATCGGTTTCTCCTGTGGGTGCCGGGCTCGGACAGTCCTCGGCGATGCATGGGCTGGCGCGCCAGGTCTCAGTGCTCGGTCCCGAACATCCGGTCGCCGGCGTCGCCAAGCCCGGGCACGATGTAGGCATTCTCGTCGAGCCGGCTATCGATTGCGGTGACATGCACCGACAAGCCCGGGAAACGCCGGCCGAGCAGATCGAGTCCCTCTGGCGCGGCGAGTAAGGACACCATCCGGATCTCCTCGAGCGCGTAGCCGCGCGCGATCAGCACGTCGAGCACATGCGCGGCCGAGCGCCCGGTCGCCAGCATCGGATCGACGACGAAGCAGCGCGTCGGCGCGTCGGTACGCGCGGTCGGCAGCTTCACCAGATACTCGACCGGGCGCGCCTGCGCATCGCGATACACGCCGACGTGACCGATCGACGCGGAGGGCATCATCTCCGAGAACGCCTCGGCGAGCGGCAGGCCGGCTCTCAACACCGGGACGATCATCAAGCGTGCCTCGTCGATCGCGGGGGCGTCCATCGACGCCATCGGTGTGTCGATCGCGCGGGTGATGCGCGGGAGGTCGGCGGTGGCGGCGAACGCCATCAATCGACCGAGCTCGCGCACGGTGCTGCGAAACTGTGCGACCGAAGTATCCCGGTCGCGCAGGCAGGTCAGCTTGTGCTGCGCGAGCGGATGGTCGACGACTTCCAGCCGCAAGGAATCACGGCCTGTCCCCGCTGCCGCTTCGTGCCCCTCACTGCCTCTTCGCGCCTCGCTGTTCATTCGCCGGTCCTGCAAAGTTGGTCGTCAACCCATCGGGGCACCCAAATCGCGACAGAACTAGCTGCCGCGATAGGTCGAATAGCTCCACGGCGTGACCAGCAGCGGCACGTGCCACCCCTGCGCCAGATCGGAAATCGCGAAACGCACCGGCACCGTGTCCAGGAACGCGGGCTCGGCGAGCACTGCCCCGAGCGCACGGAAATAATCGGCGACATGGAACGTGAGTTCGTAGCGCGCGAGCGCGAGCTCGCCCGCGTCGAGCAGCGGCCGATCGGTACGCCCCCGGGCGTTGGTGTGGACCGTCTTCAGCCAGCGCGTGCCCGCGCCATCGATCAACGCGAGATCGATACGAAGATCCGCGGCCGGTCGCCCCGACGCAGTATCGAGCACATGCGTGGACAGCGCCCCCATCAACGCGCGTCGCCCCCGCCGCCGAGCAGGCGCTCGATGCGTAGCGCGGTGATCCGCTCGACCTCGGCCAGGCACGCGTCGAACTCCGCCTCGACGTCGAGGGCGAGGCGCCGTTCGAACTCGGCGAAGATCTGTGCGCGCGTATGTTCCATCGCCGCGATGATGAACGGAAACCCGAATCTGCGCTGATGCGCGGCGTTCATCCGTTCGATGCGATTCGCGTCCTCGGCGCTCAAGGCGAGCAGGCCGGCATGCGCCTGCTCGATCGTCGAATCGGACGTGATGCGACGCGCGCGCGCTTCCGCCCCCCATAGCTCAGGGTGTGCGCGCAACAAGACGAGCCGTGCCTGTCTGTCGCTCGCATGCAACACGGCGACCATCGCGCGATGCAACGCGTGACCATCGACGAACGGGCGTGCCGCCCACGCGCCTTCGGCAACCCACGGCGAGTGCTCGAACACCGCGCCGAAGCGCGCAATGAACGACACGCGATCGCGGGTGTCGATCGACCCGGCGGCGACGCAAGGCGGGGCGGAAGTCATCGCGCGCATCGTAGCGCGCACTGCGCCTTCATGGTACAAAAAGCCGGATGCAGTCCGCCGCCCATCCCTGTTCCGAGCCGGCTTTCGTACCCGCGCTCGCAGACCGCTCCCGATCCCGGCCCTGATGGCCAGCCCGCCCCCCGACTATCCGCGCGACATGGTCGGTTACGGCCGCACGCTGCCCGATGCCGCATGGCCGGGCGCCGCGCGCATCGCGGTGCAGTTCGTGCTGAACTACGAAGAGGGTGCGGAGAACAGCGTGCTGCACGGCGATCGATCGTCCGAGACCTTTCTGTCCGAGATCGTCGATGCGCCATCATTCGAAATGCGTCACCTCAGCATGGAGTCGCTGTACGAGTATGGGTCGCGCGCCGGGGTGTGGCGCGTGCTGCGCGAATTCGAACGACGGCAGCTGCCATTGACCGTGTTCGGCGTGGCGATGGCGCTCGAGCGCCATCCGGAGGTTGTCAGCGCGATGCTCGAAGGGGGCCACGAGGTCGCGTGTCATGGCTGGCGCTGGATCAGCTATCAGCAGATCGACGAAGCCACCGAACGTCTGCACATGAAGCGCGCAATCGCCGTGATCGAGACGATGACCGGGGCGCCACCGGTGGGGTGGTACACCGGGCGTGACAGCCCGAACACGCGCCGCCTGGTCGTCGAACACGGCGGCTTCCTCTACGATTCCGATTCCTATGCCGACGATCTGCCCTATTGGGTCGAGGTAAATGGCCGGGCGCATCTGGTCGTGCCCTACACGCTCGATACCAACGACATGCGCTTCGCCACGGTGCAGGGTTTCAACGCGGGCGACCAGTTCTTCAACTATCTGCGCGATGCCTTCGACGTGCTCTATGCCGAAGGGGAACACCGCCCGCGCATGTTGTCGGTCGGTCTGCACTGTCGGCTGATCGGCCGCCCCGGTCGCTTTCGCGCGCTGCAGAAGTTTCTCGACTACCTCGATGCCCATGATCGCGTATGGATCTGTCGCCGTGCCGACATCGCGCGGCACTGGCATGCCACACACGCTGCACCGTGAATGAGCGAAGGCAGCGGCCGGCGCGGCGACCGGCGCGCGGATCACGATGAGAGCCTTTGTGCTCGCATTCGGGATCGGGATCGTGCTGTTCCCGCTGCTCGCGGTTTGGCGGCCCACGCCGCGCTGGATGAACCGTTGCTGGGTGCTTGCGCTCGCGTGCCTCGCTGGCCTCATCGCGCTGTCGGTGCTCGGTGGCGACGATGACTTCAACCGCACGCTCAGCGATCGCCAGGCCGAAGTGCAGAAAGTCGAACTGCTCGAGGCGAAAGCGTTCACCGCGGCGTTCCAGCATCTGCTGCTCGACGGGCAGCTGTACGGCGTGATGGCCGACACCGAGTTCACCCAGGGTGAGCGGGTCTCGGTGCGCCTGATGCGCCATCGCCTGTTCAACGACACGCGTCTGTTCGTGTGCAGCGAACGCGGGTGCTCGGCGGCACAGCCGCTCGACGAGGATTGACGGGGAACGCCTGGATGCGGCGACCGGCCCGTCTTGCCCGGGTCGACCGCCGAGCGCGCGTCACGCGCGCGGCAGTGCCCGCACTTTCACCTGCTCGCGAACCATCGTCGCGGCGAGCAGTTTGACCAGCGCGTAGACCGCTTCGATTCGCGGCGCCGGCGTCGTCGTCAGACGCGCGAGTTCGAGCACCGATCCGACCAGGGCCTCGATCTCCGGCTCGCGCCCTGCCTCGATGTCCTGCAGCATCGACGTCTTGTGCCGCCCCACCCGCTGCGCGCCGGCGATGCGCTTGTCGATCGACACCCTGAAGCCGATACCCAGCTTGCCGGCAACCGTCTGTGCTTCGGCCATCATCTGCGCCGCCAGTTCACGCGAGGCCGGAAACTCGCAGATATCCGACAACGGCGCATGCGTCAGCGCCGACACCGGGTTGAACGTCAGGTTTCCCCACAGCTTGAGCCACAGCTCGGCGCGCACGTCTTCGAGCAACGGCGCCTTCATGCCCGCGCGCTCGAACAGTGCCGCGGTACGCGTGAGCCGATCGCTCATCGAACCATCGAGCTCACCGAGTGCGAAGCGTTCCCCTTCGATCTGTCTGATCACGCCGGGCTCGACGATCTCGGCTGCCGGATACACGACGCAACCGAGGACGCGGTCGGCGTCGATCTGCCGCAGGATCTGCCCGGCCGGGTCGACCGTCTCGATCATCTGTCCGGCCAGCGGGCCGCCATGCCTGTGGAAATACCACCAGGGGATGCCGTTCTGCATCGGGAGCACGACGCCATCGTCGGTGAGCAGCGACGGCACGTCGCAGGCCATCTCCGCCAGTTGCGTCGCCTTCACCGCCAGGATCACGACTTCGTGTGGCCCGCATTCGCGCAGGCGCTCGGTCGAGCGCATGTCGTGCGCGACCTGCTCGGTGCCGTCCGCATTGATCAGGCGCAGTCCGTGCGCCCGGATCGCCTGCAGATGCGCTCCGCGCGCGACGACAGTCACCGGGATACCTGCTGCGGCCATCCGCACCGCAACCATGCCACCGATCGAGCCCGCACCGACGACGCAAACGCGCATGTCCGCCTCCCCGAGAGCACATTGTCGTGACGGCTGGCGCCGCACGCGTATTTTGCATTGCAGCATATGGCCGCGGATCGCGCGCGTCAATAGTGGTGCGCGCCCTTTCTCGCAGCGGCGACCGTGTTACGCCGGGATGCAGGCCGTGCCCTGTAGAAAGGGCGCCGAGAGGCACGATCGCGCTAGACTGCCGAACGGATGGCGCGCAGTGCGACAATTACAACGAGCGCGCCGGAACAGGAGGAGTCGCGTAGCGATGCCAATGTCGATCATGCGGCGCAACCCAGGTTTCCGGTGCGATCGCGCGCCGCTTCGCGTAGTCGCCGCCCGCAGCCTCCGTGCCACGCTGGGGGCGTTTCTGTTGGCTTGGCTCGCGGCCAGCGGGGCGCCGGTGGCCGCGCAGACCTTTCCGT
>JACMMK010000107.1 GCA_014379045.1 Burkholderiales bacterium | reverse complement strand
GCGCGCTTGCTGGGCGAGCGCTATGCCGACGCCGGCGATCTCGATTGCAGCTTCGCCGGCGACGCGCACGCGCGCATGGCCGCGCATCGCTCACAGCGCGCGTACCGTGACGAGCCGGTGCCGCTCGCAATGGTGCGGGCGTTGGCGGCGATCGCGCTCGCTTCGCCGACCAAGAGCGACATGCCGAGCCGCGACATCGTGATCGTCACCGATCCCGCGCGGCGGGCGACGCTCGCATCACTGATCGCACCGGACGAATGGATCGCGGCCGCGCCCGTGCTGCTCGTGTTCTGCGGCGATCACCGCCGCCAGCGCCAGCTGCACGAGTGGCGCGGTCATCCGTTCGCGAACGATCACCTCGACTGGTTCTTCAATGCCACTGTGGATGCGAGCATCGTGCTCGGCGCGTTCGTGATCGCCGCCGAGGCGGCGGGGCTCGGCTGTTGCCCGCTCAGCCAGATCCGCAATCGCGCGGCTGACGTGAGCGCGTTCCTGCAGTTGCCCGAACGGGTGTTTCCGGTCGCGGGGCTCACCCTGGGCTGGCCCGCGCGCACCGGCGAGATGAGTCCACGCTTGCCGCTCGCGCTGACCGTGCATGTCGATCGCTACTGCGACCCCGGCGAGGCCGCGACGCGCGAGGCGATCGATGCCCACGACCGCTGGCGCGATCAGCGCCAGCCTTATCGCAAGCAACGCTTCGCCGAGCGGCTTGGCAGCGCAGCGTTCTACGGCTGGTCGGAAGACAAGGCGCGCCAGTACTCGGTGTCCGAGCGCGCCGACTTCGGCGCGTTCGTGCGCGCGAAAGGCTTCAGTCTCGACTGAGCCGGCCCGCAGCGAGCGCAGGGGCTGCGCGCGACTCCCGCCTCCACGTCGGGCTGTTCAGTGGCTCACTTGTACTTCCGCGTCATCAGCGTCGACACGTCGACCCCACGTTCGATCTCGCCTTTGCGCAGCGTGTCCCCGGCGTCGATCCTGCGCGCCTCGTCGAGTATCGCGGCGGCGTGCTCGCGCGGCACGAAGCAGACACCGGCGTCGTCGGCACAGACCAGATCGCCGGCCCGTACCTGGACACCGCACACGCTGACCGGACCGTTGATCTCCACCGTTTCCAGGCGCCACTTGCCGGTGATCGGTGTCACGCCGCGGCACCATACGGGAAAGCCGAGTTCGCGCGAGGCATCGGGGTCGCGGATCGAGCCGTCGACGATCACCGCCGCCTCGCCCTGACGATGGCCGATCGTCGCCGACTGACCGCCCAGATTCGAGCACCCGAGCAGCCCCTCGATCACGACGATGTCGCCCGCCTCGGCCAGGTTGTGGGCTTCGGATTCGCCCATCAGGTTCACCTTCTCGCTCGCCGCGCGGAAGATCTGCTGCTTCTTCTCGACGTTGCGCACGGTGAGTGCCTGACCGACCGCACGTTTGCCCGCGAGCATCGGTTGCAGCACGAACGCCGGCACGGTACCGACGATGCCGAGCGCGTCCATCGCATCGGATACGGTACCGGTGAGATCGACCAGCGCGCGATACCCATCGAGCACCGACGCTTCGAGGCGCGGCAGTTCGAGCATGACGATGCGCTCTCTGGGTACCTTGCCGGTGAGGGTGCGGCTGCGGGTATCTGACATGAGGGCTCCATTGCGCGGACTACGGCGGGGAAAGCGCAGCGACCGGCTGCCTTCCCACGCGATTGTAGTCGCGAGTATCCTTGCGGTCGAAACCCATGGTGCGCAGCTTGCGCGCACGGAGCCCTACGATGTCCGAACCCTCAGGCGAGACCACCACGCCCCCGTCTAATACGCAGGCGGGGGCCGTCGGCGCTGGTCCCAAAGCCGTTGCCGCGGCAGCGCAGAATCCGCCGCCGCCGCCGTCGATCGAGCGGCTGGGTTCGGGCAGCGGTTTCGTCCCGTTGATCGAGAAGGTGCTGCGCGAGAACCTGCTGTTGTCGCAGTTCAACGCCGAAGATCTGCAGCGCTTCGCCTCGTTTCTGCAGATCTACCGCGTCAGCAGTGGCGTACCGTTCATCATCGAAGGCGACCCCGGCGACTTCATGGTGCTGGTGCTCGAAGGGTTCGTCGAGGTGTTCAAGAAGGATACCGGGGGTGATCGGTCGCTGGTCGGCGTCGCAGCCCCGGGCAAGACGCTCGGCGAAATGTCGCTGATCGACGGCGAACCGCGTTTTGCCACGTGCATCGCGGCGACCGCGGTGACCTTTGCCGCGCTCCCGCGCAAGGGGCTGGAACGCATCATGAAGGACCAGCCCCAGCTCGGGCAGAAGATCCTGTTCCAGCTCGTGCTGCTGCTCAACCAGCGCCTGCGTCATGTCAGCGCGCAACTGTTGCAGGTGTGGCAGCAGCAGACCTGAACGGATCGGGTCAGATCGTGAGCGACGGTCCGCGAAAGATCATCGGACCGGTCGGCAGCCCCGTCGGCGAACCGCCCGGAGGCTCGTTGCTGAGTCCCATGCCCGACGCTTCGAGCAGCGTTTTCAGCATCGAGGCATCGACGCTCAGAATCTGTTCGCGTTCGAGCCCGACCAACCCGACCGCACGCGGCACGCCGCCCGCGTCTGCAGGCATCGACCAAAGCTGCCAGGAGGTGTTCGGATCCATCATCGGATGATCCATGATGATCCGCACCCGCAACTCGATCCGGCCGTCGTTGCCGGCCTGCATCGGCCAGGAGACGAGCATCGTCGGCTGTGCCGCGGCGTCGGACAGCACCGCCATCATTCCCGTCACGGTGGGTGCGGAGGGCGTCTGCGCGATCTGCGCCGACGGGGTCGACGCAGGGCGCGCCGCGTCGTCGGTGTTGAGCACCACTGCGAGCGCGACGGTGCACACCGTCATGGTCGCGGCAACGGTGC
>JACMMK010000106.1 GCA_014379045.1 Burkholderiales bacterium | reverse complement strand
GCGCCGCCGAAGTCGTTCGACATCTGGGTATTGAAGACCTGGGTGTCGGTCCAGGTACCGGCGTTGTTGAGTTCCGCGCCGCCGCCGAAGCGCAGGCGCCCGCCGGTGTCGAACGTATTGCCGCTCCAGGTCGTGGTCTGAAGGGCGGCCAGATTCAGCGTACGACCGCCGGTGAGATCCTTCACGTTGTTGCCGGTCAACGCCAACCCGCCGTTCAGATTGGTCGTCCCCGTGCCGGTCATCGTGCCCGAACTCCAGGTCACCGGATTGGCGACGTTCAGCGTGCCGGTGCCGCCGAGGGTGCCGCCACCCA
Organism: Burkholderiales bacterium; assembly: GCA_014379045.1. Classification (GTDB taxonomy): domain Bacteria; phylum Pseudomonadota; class Gammaproteobacteria; order Burkholderiales; family CAIKXV01; genus CAIKXV01. The sequence continues at coordinate 16,274 of JACMMK010000106.1, read as the reverse complement.
GCGTGAGCGTTCCCACCGAGGCTGCGCTGGAGGTACTGACGTTGCCCGAACCCGAATTCAAGACGAGGCTGGTGCCGAGCGCGACCGAAGCGCCGGTGAAATTGACCGTGCCGCCGTCCACCGTCGTTGCGCCCGTCACCGTATAGGCGCCCGCGACATCGACCGTCCCGCCGCTGAAATTGGCACTCCCGACCGAGATGCTGGACGTCGCCGCGAGCGTGTAGGACGCGCCGAACGCAAGGTTGCCGGTGCCGGTGAAAACGCTGCCGGCGGTGGCCGTGCCGCCGCCGGATAACAGAAGCGTGCCCGCGTTGATGTTCACCACGCCGGTACCGGCCGTACCCGTGAAGGTATTGTTGAAGGCGACCGCAATGTTGGTGGTGCCGGCGCCGTTCTTGTTGTAAACGCCGGTATTGTTGAACGAACCGACGCCGCCGAAGTCGTTCGACATCTGGGTATTGAAGACCTGGGTGTCGGTCCAGGTCCCGGCGTTGTTGATGTCCGAGCCGCCGCCGAAGCGCAGGCGCCCGCCGGTGTCGAACGTATTGCCACTCCAGGTCGTGGTCTGACCGGTGGCCAGATTGAGCGTGCGACCGCCGGTGAGGTCCTTGACGTCGTTGCCGGTCAGCGCCAACCCGCCATTCAGATTGGTCGTCCCCGTCCCGGTCATCGTGCCTGAACTCCAGGTCACCGGATTGGCGACGTTCAGCGTGCCGGTGCCGCCGAGGGTGCCGCCGCCCAGCGTGAGCGTTCCCACCGAGGCTGCGCTGGAGGTACTGATGTTGCCGGCGCCCGAAGTCAAGACGAGGCTGGTGCCGAGCGTAACCGAAGCGCCGGTGAAATTGACCGTACCGCCGTCCACCGTCGTTGCGCCCGTTACCGTATACGCGCCCGCGACATCGACCGTCCCGGCGCTGAAATTGGCACTCCCGACCGAGATGCTGGACGTCGGCGCGAGCGTGTAAGACGCGCCGAATCCAAGGTTGCCGACGCCGATGAAGCTGCTGCCGGCGTTGGCCGTGCCGCCGCCGGACAAGCGAAGCGTGCCCGCGTTGATGTTCACGACGCCGGTACCGGCCGTGCCGGTGAAGGTATTGTTGAAGGCGACCGCAACGTTGGTGATGCCGGCGCCATTCTTGTTGTACACGCCGGTATTGCTGAACGAACCGACGCCGCCGAAGTCGTTCGACATCTGGGTATTGAAGACGTGGGTGTCGGTCCACGTCCCGGCGTTGTTGATGTCCGAGCCGCCGCCGAAGCGCAGGCGCCCGCCGGTGTCGAAGGTATTGCCGCTCCAAGTCGTGGTCTGACCGGCGGCCAGATTCAGCGTACGACCGACAGTGAGGTCCTTCACGTCGTTGCCGGTCAACGCCAATCCGCTGTTGAGATTGGTCGTGCCACTGCCGGTCATCGTGCCCGAACTCCAGGCGGTCGCCCCGACGATGTTCAACGCGGCGCTGCCGCTGATCGTGCCGCCGGAGAGGTCGAGCGAGCCCGCCGTGAAGCTGCCGCCCAGTGCTAACGTGCCGCTCGACACCACCAGGGCCCCCGGAAGGACCTGGACACCGGTCGTGTTCACGGTGGCGCCGTTGACCAACAGCGTGCCGGTTCCGGACCCGAATGAAACACCGTTCAGTCCGTAGATGCCGCCTGTGAAAGCCAGCGTGCGCCCGGCCCCGATGTTGAAGGTCGACCCACTGTTGGCGGTGCCCCCGTTCCTGAAGATCAAGGTCCCGGCGGTGATGTTCACCACGCCGGTGCCGGCCGTACCGGTGAAGGTGTTGTTGAACGCGATCTGGAAGTCGGTGGTGCCGGCGCCGTTCTTGTCGTAAACGCCGGTATTGTTGAACGAACCGACGCCGCCGAAGTCGTTCGACATCTGGGTATTGAAGACCTGGGTGTCGGTCCAGGTCCCGGCGTTGTTGATGTCCGCACCGCCGCCGAAGCGCAGGCGCCCGCCCGTGTCGAAGGTATTGCCGCTCCACGTCGTGGTCTGACCGGCGACCAGATTCAACGTACGACCGCCGGTGAGATCCTTGACGTCGTTGCCAGTCAACGCCAACCCGCCGTTCAGATCGGTGGTACCGGTGCCGGTCATCGCCCCTGAACTCCAGGTGGCCGCGCCAATCACGGTTACCCCCCCCGTCCCGGCCAGTTCACCGCCGCTCAACTGCAGACCCGAGAGCGAAGACGCGCCGTTCAACCTCAGGATTCCGCCGCTGATCGACGTTGCCGCTGCATTGCTGGTCGTCCCCGTTACGGTGAGCGACCCCCCGGACACGGTCAGCGAATTCGTGCCGCTGAAGGTCAGGCTCTGGATCGTCCGGTTGTCCTGCCGGTACGTGATCGTGTTGACGCCGGCGATCGCGACGGTGACGTCGTCGGCGGCGCCTGGGATCACATTGCCGGACCAGTTCGGCGCCAGATCCCAGAAGGGAGTCGCGGCCCCGGCACCGCCATCCCACGAGATGGCGGCGGGGTGGCCAGCGCCGGGAAACGCCAGCGCAAGGGCAGCCGCCAGCGGCAGCAATCGATAGACGTTTCGTGCACGCTTCATTCGCCACCCCCAGGATCCGTAATCGTTCTGTGTGCTTCCGCCGGATTAACCAGCAACCGAAGTGTACGGAACGTGCGACGCGATCGGAATGGCGATTCAGCGACGGACGCTTAGTGCGTTAGTCCGTTTGGACTAACGCAAGGGGAAAAGCGTGTGCTCGCGGCTTCAACCTTAACAAAAAACATGCTGGCGCGCGCCGGCGCGCGTAGATGAAACGGCGCCCGCGGAGTTCCGCGGCTTACTCGACCTTGGCCTTCGCCCGCACCTCGCCGATCGCCTTCTCGATCGCCTGCTGCTGGAACCGCTGCGCGAGCTGCTGCTTGACTTCGTCGAACGGCGGCGCGGTCAACGGACGCTCGTCATCGAGCCGGATGATGTGCCAGCCGAACTGCGACTGCACCGGTGCCGCGGCGGTCTGTCCCTTCTTCAACTTCACCATTGCCTCGGCGAACGACTTGACCAGGCTCGCCGGCGGCGTCCAGTCGAGTTCGCCACCGCGCTGCTTCGACCCCGGATCTTCCGAGCGTTCGGCGGCCTTCTCGAAGGTGACCTTCTTCGCCGTGATCTGCGCGAGCAACTCCTTGGCCTCGGCTTCGCTCTTCAGCAGGATGTGGCGCACCTTGTATTCGCGATCGCCCAGTGTCGAGCGCACCTTCTCGTATTCGGCCTTGAGGGTCGCTTCGCTCGTCGGATTCTTGGAAATGTAGTCGGCGATGTACGCCTGAGCCAGGATGTTCTGGCGCGCGAGTTCGAGTTGCACCTGGACGTCGGGATTCTTGTCGAACCCGCGCCGTGCCGCCTCCTGGCTCACCGCCTCCATGCTGACCAGTTCGTCGCGCACCCGCGCGCGCAGTTCGGGCGAGTCCGGGGCACCGCGGCCCATCTGCTGCTTCATCAGCAGGTCGACGCGGCTTTGCGGAATCACGACCCCGTTGACGCGCGCGGCGGTGCCGGCGTTCTGCGCCTTGGCCTGAGGCAGCGCTGCGCCACTGGTGAACAACCCGGTCGCAAATAACGTTGCGAGCGCAAAACTGCGTGCGTTGAAGCGATTCATACGATGGCTCCCTTGAATGGATGTTTGGTGCCCGATGACGCATCGGCCGCGGCCGTGCGTTCTCCGGGTGCGCCCGCGACGATCGCGAGTGCGTGAATGTGTCGCTGCATCAGGTCGCCGAGTGCGGCATACACCAGCCGGTGGCGCGCGACCTTCGTGCAACCGGAAAACGCAGTGCTGGTTATGGTCAGACGGTAATGGCCCCCGCCAGACGCAGCGCCGGCGTGGCCGACGTGCAGAGCACTCTCGTCCTCGATCTCGACCGACTCCGGCGCGAGACTCTGCAGCCGCGCGCGAATCTGGTCTATCACCTCACTGCAGACGTCGGCGCGCACCGCGTCGCGCATACCCTCGCCGTTCATGACGACTCCTTTTCGGCGACATTCTGCGCATCGGCATGGCGCGAAAGCACCAGCGCCTGCGCGAATACGAACACGAACATCAAGCCGGTCACGCCGAACAGCTTGAAGTTCACCCACGTGTCGGTGGAAAAGCGTTCCGCCACGACGATATTGAGCGCCGCAAGCACGGCGAAGAATGCAGCCCAGGCAAGTGTCAGGCGCTTCCAGACGGCCTCGGGCAGAGAGAGATGTGCACCCATCATCGCCCGCATCGGGTACTTCCCGAACACCGTCTGCGCCACCACCAGGCCGAGCGCGAACAGCAGGTAGAGCACGGTCGGCTTCCACTTGATGAACGTCTCGTCCTGCAGCAGCAGCGTCGCACCGCCGAACACGACGATCACCCCGAGGCTGAGCCACAGCGCCGGTTCGACCTTGCGCCCGCGCAGGCGCAACCAGCCGATCTGGACGAAGGTCGCGGCAATGGCGACCGCGGTGGCCGTGTACAAACCGGCGAACTTGTAGGCCGCAAAAAAGAGGATGACCGGAAACAGGTCGAACAGCAACTTCATGGCGCGGATTATCTAGGCTCGGCTCCGGGATGTCCATTTGACATTGCGTGCCTGCACCATCGCGCGCGCCTCGACGGAAAACCCCAGCCCCGCGACCTGATGCGCGGCCTGCTGGAAAAACGCCGGACATTCGGACGGCAGATGCGCTTCCAGCCGTTTGTACGCCCGATCCATCTTCTTCAGATCGCGCGATCGGGTCGACACGATCGCGGCATTGATCAGCAACTGCCGCCACGGGCGCAACGGGTCTTTCGACAGGTGGTCGGCCTGCAAGCGCGCAGCGACATTGGTGATCACCGCTTCATACGCGTCGGAGAGCGCGACGCAGGCATCGAGACTGCCGGCGAGATTGGCGCGGTTCGCGAGTGCGGCGACCACCGGACCGATCTGACGCAACTGCCCGCGGTGGCGCATGCACCACTGCGCCACCTCGAGCGAGATGTCGATCACCGCGACCCGCGCGCCACGTAGCTTCAGCCGATCGGCCCAGTTGCCCAGATCGTGCAGGCATTCGAACAACTGGTCGGCGATCGCGGTGACATCCTCGGCCAGTACTTCAGCGGTCGGGCCGTACTCGCGATCGATGCGCTCGCAATCGTCGAAAAACACATCGAGCGCGTCGACCAGCATCGTCGGCGTGATCTTGTTGCCGGGGGGAATACCGGCAACCTCGAACGCCGCGACGATGTCGCGTGCGGCCGCCTTCAGACGAGCTCGCATCGTGTCGTGTCGGTAGGCGGCCGCGCCGCGCGGGAGCCTGCGCTAGCCTTTTTTCTTCTCAAGTTCGAGAGACGCGGAGTTCATGCAATAGCGCAGGCCCGTCGGCTTCGGCCCGTCGTCGAAGACATGACCGAGATGGGCGTCGCAGCGTGCGCAGAGCACTTCGATGCGCCGCATGAACAGACTCTTGTCGTCTTCGGTCGCGACCGCGTCGGTTGCGATCGGCTGAAAGAAGCTCGGCCAACCGGTACCTGAGTCGAACTTGGTCGACGCATCGAACAGCGGGTTGCCGCAACTCGCACACTGGTACGTGCCGGGCTCCTTGCTGTCCCAGTACTTGCCCGAAAACGCCCGTTCGGTGCCGTGCTTGCGCATGACCTCGAACTGCTCCGGGCTCAATTGGGCGCGCCATTCTTCTTCGGTCTTGTGAACCTTGTCTGTCATGATCGCGATCCTGTTGTCAGGCTGCTCGAAAAACGGTTGAAAAAGGGACGAAACATTGACACTCGCCTACTGGATGGTGCTCGCCTGCGCAATGTTGCCTTATCTGACCGTAGCGGTGGCAAAGTACCGTAAAGACTACGACAATGCCGCCCCGCGCAGGCAGCTTGCACAGGCCGACGGTATCAAGCTACGCGCGTATTGGGCCCACCTGAACGGGTTCGAGGCGTTTCCCCCCTTTGCAGCCGCAGTGATCATCGCGCACCTGACCGGCGCGCCGCAGATGCGGATCGACGCGCTCGCGGTGCTGTTCCTTGGACTGCGCGTCGCGTATGTCGGGCTCTATCTGATGGACAAACCGGGCGCGCGATCGATCGCCTGGACGGCTGGTTTCGCGTGCGTGGTCGCGCTCTTCGTGGTGGGGGCGCTGGGGTGAGGGCGCATTCCAGGCGGGATGCGGCAGTGCGCAACGAGCGACGCTGAAGCGCCGCAGCGGCAAAAAAAACCCGGCAGCAGCCGGGTTTTTTTCCTGCCGAGGGGCCGAAGATCACGCTGCCTTCGCCATCAGTTCCCGCAGCACGTACGGCAGGATCCCGCCGTGCAGGTAATAGTCGACCTCGATCGGGGTATCGATGCGCAGCAACAGCGGCACGGTCTGCGACGATCCGTCCTTGCGCCGCACTGTCATCGTCACCTCCATCTGCGGCTTGATGCCTGCTTCGAGCCCGGTGATGTCAATCGTCTCGGACCCGTCGAGTTTCAGCGACACCGCCGTGGTGCCTTCCTTGAACTGCAGCGGCAGCACGCCCATGAACACGAGATTCGCGCGATGGATGCGCTCGAAGCTCTTCACGATCACCGCCTTGACCCCGAGCAGCTGTGGGCCCTTGGCCGCCCAGTCGCGCGACGAACCCTGACCGTATTCCTCGCCACCGAACACCACCGATGGCGTGCCCTCGGCCTTGTACTTCATCGCCGCTTCGTAGATCGGCATCTGCTCGCCGCTCGGCTGATGCGTGGTGATGCCGCCTTCAGTGCCGGGCAGCATCAGATTCTTGATGCGCACATTGGCGAAGGTGCCACGCATCATGACCTCGTGATTGCCACGGCGCGAGCCGTAGGTATTGAAGTCGGCGATCGTGACGTCGTTGCCCTGCAGATAGCGGCCCGCCGGCGCGCTCGGCCGGATACCGCCCGCGGGGCTGATGTGATCGGTCGTGATCGAGTCGCCGAAGATTCCCAGCACCTTTGCGCCGCGGACTTCGGCCGCCTTGTTCGGGTGCATGGTGAAACCGTCGAAGTAGGGGGGATGCTGGACGTAGGTCGACTTCGAATCCCACGCATACACGCTGCCGAGCGAGGTGGGCACCGCATCCCACATCGGGTTGCCCGCGGTGAAGCTCGAGAACAGGGACTTGTACATCGCCGTGTCGGTCGCGAACTTCATGACTTCGCCGATCTCGGCCGTGCTCGGCCAGATGTCTTTCAGGTAAACCGGCTTGCCGTCGCGCCCGGTGCCGATGGCGTCTTTCGTGAGATCGATGTCGGTGGTGCCGGCGAGCGCGAACGCGACCACCAGCGGCGGGCTCGCGAGGAAGTTCGCGCGGATGTTCTGATGGATGCGCGCCTCGAAGTTGCGATTGCCCGAGAGCACCGCCGCGGCGACCACATCGTTCTTGACGATCGCCTCGTCGATGGCCGGATCGAGCGGCCCGGAATTACCGATGCAGGTCGTGCAGCCATAACCGGCGACAAAGAAGCCGAGTTGTTCGAGGTAAGTCAGCAGGCCCGAGTTGGTCAGGTATTGCGTGACCGACTTGGATCCCGGGGCAAGCGAGGTCTTGACGCGCGCATTGGGCTTCAAGCCCTTCTCGACAGCCTTCTTCGCGAGCAGCCCCGCGGCGAGCAGCACGCCGGGGTTGGACGTATTCGTGCACGAGGTGATGGCGGCGATCAGCACGTCGCCGTTGCCGATGTCGATCTGATCGGCGGTCGTCGGGAAGCGCGTCGTGTACATGTCGCCGGTCTTGCCGTAACCGCCGTCGACGACGGGCTTTCCCATCAGGTCACGCATCGTGGCCTTGATGTCGGGCAGGTCGAGCCGGTCGTGCGGGCGACGCGGCCCCGATACCGCCGGCTTCACCGTCGACAGGTCGAACGCGCAGGTCTCGCTGTAGTCGATCGCGCCGGCCTTCGGCATGCCGTACATGCCCTGGGCTTCGTAGTAGGCCTTGGCGACATCGGCCGCGTCTTCGCGACCGGTGGTGCGCAGGAACGCGATCGTGGTGTCGTCGACCGGGAAGAACCCGCAGGTGGCGCCGTACTCGGGCGCCATGTTGCCGATCGTCGCGCGATCGGGCAGCGGCAGCGAGGCGGCGCCGTCACCGAAGAACTCGACGAACTTGCCGACGACTTTCTTCGCCCTCAGCATCTGGGTGAGCGCGAGCACCAGGTCGGTGGCGGTGACGCCTTCCTTCAGTTTGCCGGTCAGGTTGACGCCGACCACATCGGGGGTCAGGAAGTACAACGGTTGCCCGAGCATGCCGGCTTCGGCCTCGATGCCACCGACGCCCCAGGCGAGCACGCCCAGGCCGTTCACCATCGTCGTGTGCGAGTCGGTGCCGACCGTCGAATCGGGGTAGTACATGCCGTTGTTTTCCCAGACCACGCGCGAGATGTACTCGAGATTGACCTGGTGCACGATGCCGTTGCCGGGCGGAATGATCTGGAACGTCTTGAACGCCTGCGCGCTCCACTTCAGAAACTGGTAGCGCTCGGCATTGCGCGTGAACTCGATCGCCATGTTTTTCTCGAGCGCGTCGGGCGTGCCGAAATGATCGATCTGGACCGAGTGGTCCATGATCAGATGGGCGGGGACCAGCGGTTCGATCAGATCCGGATTCTTGCCGAGCTTCTTGACGGCTTCGCGCATCGCGGCGAGATCGACGACCAGCGGCACGCCGGTCATGTCCTGCAGCAGGATGCGTGCGACGACGAACGGCACTTCGGCGGTACGCACCGCCTTCGGCTGCCAGTTCGCGAGGTCCTTGACGTGCGCTTCGGTGATCTTCTTGCCGTCGAAGTTGCGCAACGCCGACTCGAGCACGATGCGCAGTGAAATCGGCAGCCGCGATACGGGACCGACCCCGGCCTTCTCGAGTGCCGGCAGCGAATGGAACTTGCCGGTCTTGCCGGCGGCGGTGGTGAATTCTCCGAGCGTATCGGGGAGGGTGTGCGGCATCGTATTCTCCTGGCTGCGAATCTTGGAACGCGAAAACTACGCGGTGAACGGATCGACGAACAGGTCGACGAATGCGTTGACCGGCAACGCATCGAGCGTCGCCGGGTCGGCACATGCGGCCCTGATCGTTGCCTGCTGCTTCTGCGCGAAACGGCGCGCGAGGTTGACGGCGAACTTTGTCTCGAGCAGCGGATAACCCTCGGCCCGACGCCTGCGATGCCCTACGGGATATTCTACTTCCACCCGGTCGGTCGCGGAACCGTCGTCGAAGAACACCTGTACGGCATTGGCGATCGAGCGTTGCCCGGGGTCGAGATACGCCTGCGAGTAGCGCGGGTCTTCGACCACCGTCATCTTCGCGCGCAAGGCATCGATGCGCGGATCGGCGGCGGCCACGTCCTCGTAGTCGGCCGCGGTCAGGTTGCCCCTGATCAGGCCGACGGCCGTCATGTACTGCAGACAGTGGTCGCGATCGGCGGGGTTATGCAACGGACCCGTCTTGTCGATGATGCGGATCGCCGATTCGTGCGTGGTGAGCGTCACGCCGGTGATCCGGTCCAGGCGCTCACGCACCTGCGTGTGCAGCGCAAGCGCGCACTCGACCGCGGTCTGCGCGTGGAACTCGGCGGGGAATGAAATCTTGAACAGCACGTTCTCCATCACGTACGAGCCGAAGGGGCGCGCGAGCGTGAGCGGCTTGCCTTCGAACAGGACGTCCTGGAACCCCCAGGTCTTGGCACTCAGCGCGGACGGGTAGCCCATCTCGCCCCTGAGCGTCATCCAGGCGATGCGCACGGCGCGCGACGTCGCATCGCCCGCCGCCCACGACTTGCGCGAGCCGGCGTTCGGCGCATGCCGATAGGTGCGCAGCGACTGGCCATCGATCCAGGCATTGGACACGGCGTCGATCACTTCGTCACGGGTGCCGCCCAGCATCGCGGTGACCACCGCGGTCGAGGCGACCTTGACCAGCACCACGTGATCCAGGCCGACGCGGTTGAAGCTGTTGTCGAGCGCGAGCACGCCCTGGATCTCGTGCGCCTTGATCATCGCGGTCAACAGATCGCGCACCACCAGCGGCGGGCGTCCCTGCGCCACGCGGGTGCGCGACAGATGGTCGGCGGTCGCCAGGATAGCGCCGAGGTTGTCGGACGGGTGTCCCCACTCGGCCGCGAGCCAGGTGTCGTTGAAGTCGAGCCAACGAATCATCGTGCCGATGTTGAACGCCGCCAGCACCGGGTCGAGCTGGAACGAGGTGCCGGGTACCTTCGCACCGTGCGGCACGACGGTGCCCGGCACGATCGGGCCGAGCAGCTTCGTGCACGCCGGATACTCGAGCGACTCGAGCCCGCAGCCGAGCGTGTCGAGCAGACAGTAGCGCGCGGTCGCATAGGCCTCGGCGCTGTCGATCGGCGTCGACAGCACATAGTCGGCGATGTCGACCAGCAGGCGATCGGGTTCGGGGCGTACGTTCGATACGGGCGACGCGCGTGACATGGTCATCGTCCCTCTCCGACGTCCCGGATCGAAGGAACGCCCGGGACGATGAGCGAGCCCGACTCGGCTACGTCGATCCCGTCACCTTGCAGGTGACGGGGCCCTCGCCGCGGGCCTCGCAGGCTCATCTCGCCTCCAGCGGTACCCACGCGAGGCCCTCCGGCCCCGTGTAGTTCGCCGTGGGCCGGATGATCTTGCCGTCGGCACGCTGCTCGAGCACATGCGCCGACCAGCCCGCGGTACGCGAGATCACGAACACCGGCGTGAACATCGCCGTCGGCACGCCCATCATGTGATACGAAACGGCGCTGAACCAGTCGAGATTCGGGAACATCTTCTTCTCTCGCCACATCACCGTCTCGAGTCGCTCGGCGATGTCGAACAGCCGGGTCGAGCCGGCGCGCTGCGACAGGCGGCGCGCGACGTCCTTGATCACCGCATTGCGCGGGTCGCCGGTCGTGTAGACCGGGTGCCCGAAGCCGATCACGACTTCACGCGCCGCAACCCGGCGCACGATGTCGGCTTCCGCCTCGGTCGGGTCGGCATAGCGGGACTGCACCTCGAACGCGACCTCGTTGGCGCCCCCGTGCTTCGGGCCGCGCAACGCGCCGATACCGCCGCAGATCGCGCTGTGGAAATCCGCGCCGGTACCGGCGACTACGCGGCAGGCGAACGTCGACGCGTTGAACTCGTGTTCGGCGTAGAGAATGAGCGACGTGTGCATCGCGCGCACCCACTCGTCCGGCGGCGGCGTGCCATGCAGCAGATGCAGGAAGTGGCCGCCGATCGAATCGTCGTCGGTCTCGACCTCGATGCGGCGTCCGTTGTGCGACCAGTGAAACCAGTAGAGCAGCATCGACGCGAAGCTCGCCATCAGTCGGTCGGCGATGGCGCGCGCCGCCGGAACCGGGTGGTCGTCCTTCTCCGGCAGCAGCGTTCCCAGCACCGAGGCGCCGCTGCGCAGCACGTCCATCGGATGCGCCGACGCCGGGATGCGTTCGAGCACGGATTTCAGTGGTGCCGGCAGTCCGCGCAGCGTGCGCAACCGGCGCTTGTACTGGTCGAGGTCGCTGCGGTTCGGCAGGCGCTCGTGCACGAGCAGGTGTGCGATCTCCTCGAACTCGGCGCTGTCGGCGAATTCGCGGATGTCGTAGCCGCGGTAGTGCAGGTCGTCGCCGCTGCGTCCGACAGTGCACAGCGCGGTATTGCCCGCGGTCACGCCGGAGAGCGCAACCGACTTCTTCGGCTTGAACGCCGCAGGCGCGTTCGCTTCGGTTTCACTCATGCGCGTCCTCCGCGATCGACAGTGAAAAAAAAGACGGCCGCTTCGCTGGCGGCCGTCGGGATCATCGATTCATTCTCGGCCGGATCAACCGAGCAGGTGCTTGACGCCGTCGCGCTCTTCCTGCAACTCGCCGAGCGTCGCCTGCATCTTCGACTTGCTGAACTCGGAGAGATCCAGACCGGGAACGATCGTATACACGCCGCCGCTGCAGATGACCGGATAGCCGTAGAGCACACCCTCCGGAATGCCATAGCTGCCATCGGACGGGACACCCATGCTCACCCAGTCGCCTGCCGGCGTGCCGTGCACCCAGTTGCGGATGTGGTCCATCGCGGCGTTGGCGGCGCTCGCGGCCGAAGACAGGCCGCGCGCTTCGATGATCGCCGCGCCGCGCTTCTGGATCGTCGGAATGAACGACGACTCGAGCCATGGCTGGTCGTCGATCAGCGGCCACACCGGCTTGCCGTCGACGACCGCGTGAAACAGGTCGGGATACTGGGTCGCCGAGTGGTTGCCCCAGATCGTCATCTTCTTCACGCTCGACACCGGCTTGCCGATCTTCTGCGCAACCTGGCTAAGGGCGCGGTTGTGATCGAGGCGCATCATCGCGGTGAATTGCGTGGGTTTAAGCCCCGGCGCGTTCTTCATCGCGATCAGTGCGTTCGTGTTGGCCGGGTTGCCCACGACCAGCACCTTGACGTCGCGACTCGCACACTCGTCGAGTGCGCGCCCCTGCGGCCCGAAGATCTTGCCGTTGGCCTCGAGCAGATCCTTGCGCTCCATGCCGGGTCCGCGCGGGCGCGCGCCGACCAGCAAGGCGACATCGACGTCGCGGAACGCGACTTTCGCGTCATCGGTGGGGAGCACCGACTGCAGCAACGGAAACGCGCAGTCGTCGAGTTCCATGATCACGCCGCGCAACGCCTTCTGTGCCTTCTCGTCCGGAATCTCGAGCAACTGCAGGATCACCGGCTGGTCGGCACCGAGCATCTCGCCGCTGGCGATACGGAACAACAGGCTGTAGCCGATCTGGCCGGCGGCACCGGTGACGGCGACGCGAACGGGCGATTTCATGGTGAAGGTCCCCTCTTGGCTGAGAACACGGCCGGCGCTGGCGCGACGGAACAGTCCGGGTAACGGCGACGGCCCTGGGGCGCGCGATCCATGCGCGGTCGAACAGAGCCGATGATAATACCGAAGTGCGTGTGCACCGGGCCGTCGGCTTGTGCATCGCAACGCAGGCTGCGATAATCCGAGGGCTTTGCAGCCAGCCCGCGCGATGTCTCCGCCGGCCGCCAACACGCCGCCGGGGATCACACCCGATGCGGTGAGCGAGGGCTGAGGTCGTCTGTTGATGACCCCCGTCGGCGAGTCCACGGCGCTGTACGTTCCTAACGAGGAAGATCGCACCGTTGATGAAGAAAATACGACCGACGTACCTCGATCTCACGCAGATCAAGCTCCCACTCCCCGGCTTCGTGTCGATCCTGCATCGGATCAGCGGCGTCGGCATGTATCTGATCGGCATCCCCTTCGGTCTGTATCTGTTCCAGATGAGCCTGCTGTCCGAACAGGAGTTCGAGCGATTCAGCGTGTTGGCCGATCACTGGTTCGTCAAGCTGATGTTCCTTGGGCTGTTGTGGGCGTTCCTGCATCATTTCTGCGCCGGTATCCGTTTCCTTACGCTCGATCTGCATATGGGTGAGGACCTCCAGCGCGCACGCGGATCGAGTTTCGCGGTGCTCGGTGTGAGCCTGGTGTTGACCGTGATCCTCGGAGCACAGCTATGGTGAACCGGGTCGTCACAGGGGCGCACTACGGGCTTCGCGACTGGCTGGGTCAACGCGTCACGGCGGTCATCATGGCCGTGTATGCGTTGGTGATCGGGGCGATTGTTTTGTTCGATGCACCGAGCGGATACGGCGAGTGGAATGGGCTCTTTTCCGGGCGCTTGATGCAGCTGGCGACGCTGCTGTTTATTGCATCGCTGCTGTTCCACGCCTGGGTGGGCATCCGTGACGTGTTGATGGACTACGTCAAACCCACTTCGATACGCCTCGCGCTGCAGATCGGCGTGATCCTGTCGCTGGTGGTCTACATGGGGTGGTCCGTCCAGATCCTATTGAGGTAACGCAGATGGCATTGGCAAAACGCACGTTCGACGCGGTGGTAGTGGGCGCGGGGGGCGCGGGGTTGCGCGCCGCATTGCAGTTGTCCGAATCGGGGTTGAAGACGGCGGTGTTGACCAAGGTGTTCCCCACCCGGTCGCATACGGTCGCCGCGCAGGGCGGCATCGCCGCGGCACTCGGCAACTCGATGGAAGATCACTGGATCTGGCACATGTACGACACGGTCAAGGGCGCCGACTATCTCGGCGACCAGGACGCGATCGAATTCATGTGCCGCACCGCGAACGACTGCGTGTACGAGCTCGAACACTTCGGCATGCCGTTCTCGCGCTTGCCGAACGGCAAGATCTACCAGCGCCCGTTCGGTGGCCAGTCGATCCACTTCGGCAAGGAACAGGCGGCGCGCAGCTGCGCGGTTGCCGATCGCACCGGGCATTCGATGCTGCACACGCTGTACCAGCGCAACGTGCGCGCGAACACGCTGTTCTTCGTCGAGTGGATGGCCCTCGACCTTGTGTTGAACAGTGCCGGCGAGTGCGTCGGGGTCACCGCGCTCGAAATGGAAACCGGCGAGGTGATGATCCTTCAGGCGAAATCGACGCTGCTCGCCACCGGCGGGGCGGGTCGGGTGTATCAGGCGAGCACCAATGCGTTCATCAATACGGGTGACGGCATCGGCATGGCGGCGCGCGCCGGCATTCCGCTCGAAGACATGGAGTTCTGGCAGTTCCATCCGACCGGCGTTGCGGGTGCGGGCGTGCTGATCACCGAGGGCGTGCGTGGCGAGGGTGGCTACCTGCTCAACAAGAACGGCGAACGGTTCATGGAACGGTACGCGCCGAACGCGAAGGACCTCGCGAGCCGGGACGTCGTCTCGCGCGCGATGGCCACCGAGATCAAGGAAGGACGCGGCGCCGGCCCGGACGGCACCTTCCTCTTGCTCAAGCTCGATCACCTCGGCGAAGAGACGATCAACACCAAGCTGCCGGGCATCCGCGAGATCGCCAAGAAGTTCGCCAACGTCGATCCGGTGAAAGACCCGATCCCGGTGGTACCGACGTGCCATTACATGATGGGCGGCATTCCGACCAACTACCACGGCCAGGTCGTGGTGCCGCGCGACGGCAACCCGGAAGTGCCGGTCCCCGGCCTGTATGCGGCCGGCGAAGCGGCGTGCGTGTCGGTGCACGGGGCCAACCGTCTCGGTACGAATTCGCTGCTCGATCTGGTGGTGTTCGGAAAGTCGGCGGGGCAACACATGGCCGACCATGCGCGCGCCAATCCGACCCAGCAGGATCTGCCCAAGGACGCAGGCGAGCTGACCGAGGCGCGCCTGGCGCGACTCGAAGGGCAGAAGGACGGCGAGAAGGTGTCGGCCGTGCTGCGCGATCTGCAGTTGACGATGCAGTTGGACTGCGGCGTGTTCCGTTTCCCCGACAGCCTGAAATCGGGCGTTGCCAAGATGCGTGAAGTGGCCACGCGGTCGCTCTCCACCGAGATCAAGGACAAGAGCCGGGTGTTCAACACTGCGCGCGTCGAGGCGCTCGAGCTCGACAACCTGGTCGAGGTTGCGCTGTCTTCGCTAGTGTCGGCCGAGGCGCGCACCGAATCGCGCGGTGCGCACGATCGCAGCGATTTCCCGACCCGCGACGATGCGAACTGGATCCGTCACACGCTCTGGTTCAAGGAAGCGGATCGGCTCGCGTACAAGCCGGTGCACAACAAGCCGCTGACCGTCGACACGTTCGAGCCCAAGGCGCGCGTCTACTGACGCTCCACCCGCGCAGCTCGATTCGCGTTCGATTGCTCATCGGTCGCATTCGGTGGAAGTTCGGTTCCTGAACACCGCAGTCATGAAGTACTAACGAGGCAAGCGCCAGATGAAATTCTCCATATTCCGTTATAACCCGGAAGTCGACGACAAGCCGTACATGAAGGACTACGACATCGCGCTGCAGCCGACCGACCGCATGCTGCTCGACGCGATCGAACGGATCAAGGCGAGCGACGACTCGCTCGCGCTGCGTCGGTCGTGCCGCGAGGGCGTGTGCGGGTCGGACGCGATGAACATCAACGGCAAGAACGGGCTTGCCTGCATCACCCCGCTGATCGAGCTGAAAGAGCCGGTCGTGCTGAAGCCGCTGCCCGGGCTGCCGGTGATCCGCGACCTGATCGTCGACATGTCGCAGTTCTTCAAGCAGTATCACTCGATCAAGCCGTACGTCCGGAACGACACGCCGCCGCCCGAGCGCGAGCGCCTGCAGTCGCCGCAGGAGCGCGACGAGCTGAACGGCCTGTACGAGTGCATCCTGTGCGCGTGCTGCTCGACCGCGTGCCCCTCGTTCTGGTGGAACCCCGACAAGTTCGTCGGTCCGGCGGGATTGCTCTGGGCCTACCGGTTCATGGCCGACACGCGCGATCTCGAAACCAACGAGCG
>JACMMK010000105.1 GCA_014379045.1 Burkholderiales bacterium | reverse complement strand
GATGGGCGGGCGCAGCCCGTTGTCCACCGAGCTCGCGCACGCCGTGGTCGCGCTGCTCGGTCGTGCGCGCGACGGCGACCGCAGCGAACCCGAACTCGTATCGGTAGCGCGCATGATCGAGTTGCAGCAGCGCTGGTCGGTGGTGCCGGGTGCCGACGAGCTGCTGGTCGAAACCGTCGACACGCGCGAGGGGCACCACCTGTTCTGTTTCCCGTTCGCCGGCCGGCTGGTGCATACGGGTCTGGCGTCGCTGCTGGGATTTCGCGTGTCGCGCCGGGCTCCCAACACGTTCAGCATCGCGGTCAGCGATTACGGTTTCGAACTGCTGTCGCCGATACCGGTCGACTGGCGCCAGGCGTTCGACGGCGACCTGTTGAGCGACGTCGACCTCGAAGCCGACCTGCTGCAGAGTCTGAACGCCGGCGAGCTCGCGCGCCGGCAGTTTCGCGAGATCGCGCGCGTGTCGGGTCTGATCTTCATCGGCTTTCCGGGGCAACCCAAGCGCGCGCGCGAACTGCAGGCCAGCGCTGGGCTGCTGCACGATGTGTTCGAACGACACGACCCGGCCAACCTGCTGCTCGCCCAGGCACGTGCCGAGGTGATGCGCGACGAGCTCGATATCGTGCGCCTGCGCGCCACCCTTGCCCGGATGCGCGCGCAGCGGTTGCGGCTGGTCGCGACCCGCCACCCGACACCGTTCGCGTTCCCGCTGCTGGTCGGGCGCATCCGCGAGAAAGTCTCGACCGAGAAGGTCGGTGACCGCATTGCGCGCATGGTGGCCGATCTCGAACGCGCTGCGGACCGGGCGAATTGACGTGCTGCTCGACGTGCTCATTGACCCGTTGACTGAAGCGCCGGGCGACGTGCTGGGTGACTGGCTGAGTCATGCCGCGCCGGAGGTGGCGACCGACGCGGACTGCCGCCGTGTTGACTAAGCCGCCCCCGCACCCGCAGATCGAAGTGGCCGGCGAGGTGTTGACGTTGCTTCCGCAGCGCGCGGTGTACTGGGCGCGCCAACGGATGCTGCTCGTGGCCGACGCGCATTTCGGCAAGGCCGCGCGCTTCCGCATGCACGGCGTGCCCATTCCGCGCGGCACGACCGATGACAACCTGGACGTCCTCGACACCCTGCTCGATAACCATGCGATCGACAGAATCGTCTTTCTGGGCGACCTGATGCACGGCCGGATCGCGCGCGATGCGCCGACATTCGAGCGCCTGGGCTCGTGGTGCGCGCAACGGCGAGGCGTGGCGCTCGAGCTGATCATGGGCAATCACGACCGCCACGCGGGCGCGCTGCCGAGTGCGCTGTCGATCACGGTCCATTCCGAGCCGTATCGGATCGGGCCGTTCGCCCTGTGTCATCATCCCGCAACGCTCGACGACGCCTACGTGCTCGCCGGTCATCTGCATCCGGTGATCAGGCTCTACGGCCGGGGCCTGGGGCGAGTGCAGGCGCCGTGCTTCGTGTTCGGCCCGCGCGCGGCGGTGCTGCCCGCGTTCGGTGCGTTCACCGGGGGGTTTCGGATCGCGCGCCAGCCTGCGGACCGGATCTGGGTGGTGGCAGGCGAACAGGTCCTGCGACTGCCCGGCTGATCATGCAGCGCCGCGGGTCAGGACGCTCTATACCGCGCTCGAAGCGCGGCGCCGAACACACCCAGTGCGGCGAGAAGCAAAGCCCATCCCGGAAGCGGCACGTCGCCGTGGGGCACGGGCGGCGCGTTGATCTGGAACGGAATCGTCGCCGCATTGTTGCTCTGCGCCGGGTCGCTGGTCGCCGCGGATATCGTGACGCTGACGGCCGTCGGGCCGGGCACGACCCCCCGAAGCAGGATAGTGAACGACGCGCTCGCACTGGCGGCCAGCGAAGAGAGCGTGCACTGAACGGCGGCACCGGTCTCGACGCACCCGGCGGACAGGCCCGTCAATGCAGTCGAGGCCGGAATCGGCAGCGTCAGGGTCAACAGTTGCGCGTTCGCCGGGCCGTTGTTGACGACGGTGGCGCTGACCGTCGCATCGGTACCGAGCGGCGGGTCGGGCGGGCTGATGATGAGGGATACGCCGATGTCCGCAACCGGTATCACGGCGACAGACCACGCGAGCGTGATGGCCCCCTGGCCTGACACGCCATCGACCGCGAGCGCGTAGACGACCCCCGCATTCGTCGGGAACGTGAACGCACTGGTACCGCCCCCGCCTGAATCGTTGTCGGCGGCGATCGGGTTCAACGCCGATACGGAACTACCGGTATACGCGGCGAGCGTGGTGTCGAACGTGCTGCCGACCGTATTCCACGTCACCGTGCCGGTGGTCGGCGCGGTCCAGCGCCACCACACCGACGCGCTGCCGGTGACGCCCGCATGGTTCGGCTCACCCGCTTCGCGGGTCGCGAGCACGTTGGACCCGGAGGTCTGTCCGGTGCTGCCGCTCAACACGAGCGCATCGGCGAACCGATCGTTGGCGGGGAGCTGCAGCGATCCCGCAATCGCCAGGCGGGGAAACGACGCCCCGACGCGCGCGTCGAACACGGATCGGCCGAACTGGGTCAGGCGCGCGACGAGTTGCGTCGCCGATTCGCCCGGTCGTGCGCTGCGCAGCAGGGCGACCGCGCCGGCGACGAACGGTGCCGAGAACGAGGTGCCGAAGCTCTGTCCGCCCAGCAGTGCGATCGACCCGCCGGGCGCAAGCAGCGACAGGATCGGAGCCACCTGGGAAAAGCACGTCGGCTGGTCGGCCGCAGTCGACGCGTCGCTGCAGTCGGAGAAGCCGACGCCGCCGATCGCTGCGTCGTAGACCGCGCCGACCGATATGGCGAGCGGCGTGCACGCAGGCGATGCGATGCCCGCACCGAACACGTCCGGGGTCGACGGGTCGATATCGTGATCGTAGAACGCCGAGTTGCCCGAAGAGATCACGGTGACGATCCCGGCGGCTAACGCCTGCGAGATCGGCACCCGATACGAATTGCTGAAGCTGCAGGCTGCGGTGAACCGGCGGCTGTCGCCGAGGCTCATGTTGATCGCCGCGATGTTCCATGTCGCCCGATTGGCGATCGCCCAGTTGATGCCTTCGATGATGTCGCTATCGTAGGCAAAATCGCCCTGGAATGCATCGATGCCGATCAGCCGGGTCTGCGGGGCGGTGATCGCGACGGTGGCTGCGACGCGCGTGCCGTGCAGCGTGGCGTCGTCGCGCACGCCATCGTCGGGCGCGGTATCGAAGGCGACGACGACACGGCACCCCGCCGGCACGCCGGGCGCCGTGCAGTTGCCGAACTCCGCGCGCGTGTAGTCGAGTCCCGAGTCGATGACCACGACCGCGGTGTTCGCGCCCTGCAGGCCGGCTGCAAGCGCCGCCGGCTGGCCGATCAATCCGAGCGCCTGCGTATCGTGGGCGAAGCGTGGAAGATTCTCCAGCACCTCCAGTACCGACGGATCGCGCGCGAGCGCTTCGAGCGCCGCGTTCGAACGCAACCGCAGAAACTTCATCGGCAGCTGATCGAATCGGCGCAGCACCTCGATCTCGCCGGGCGCGAAGCGCGCCAGCATGCGTTGCTTGATGAGGTCGCGCCGGTTCTGGCGCAACGCGTTGCGCGCCGCGCCACGCAGCGCGGGCCCGGCTGCTGACAACGCAGCCTCGACCTCGCTGTCGTCGAGCACGACCAGCACTTCCACCGGGTCGCCACGCAGCGCCCGATCACGCACACGCTCGGGGATCGATGCCCTGGCCCGGTCTGCCTGCGCGCGCGCGTCGCCTTGCGCAGATACCGGCAGTGGGGCGATCAGGGCGAGTGCCAGGGCCAGCGCCAGGCCCGGTGCAAACCAGCGCTGCGTGACAATGCCCGCACCGATGCGCGATAGCGCGGCCGCAGCGCGATCGCGCCGCGAGTCGGCCGGGCTCACGACCGGCGCGCCCGGTTCCAGCGCGCGAATACACCGGTCGACACGCAGGCGATAGCGGCAATCATCACCCCTGCAGCGAGGCGCCCGCCCGATTGCATGAAGTCCAGCCACTGCTGCAGCGGCGAGAGACTCTGTCCCTGATAGGTCTTCATCAGCGTGTCCCAGGTGAATGCATGCAGGGTCAGGGGCAGGTCGATCAGCAACCATGCGAATGCGAGCACCAGTGCGACGACGGCTTGGGTCAACCGCAGCGCAGGTTCGGCGGGCCATGCGCCGGCGAGACTGACCGCGATCAACAGCGGCATCAGGATGCGCAGCACCGGGGTCGACAGCTGGAAACCGCCCTGGCCGGTCGGAAACAACGCGTTCGGTCCGACGACGATCGGTCTGACGACGACACTGCGCATCACCACGACGCTGTCCTGCTTCGATGTTTCGACCGTCAGCGATTGCACCTTGAGCCGATCGTCGAAGCCGTCGACGAGCGCGCGCGTCATCGGCAGGATCGAGGTGACGATGCGCGGCCCGAACTGCCATGCCGCGACGCCGCTCGCCGTGAAGCAGAGCGCCAGTACGGCGATGAAGCGGGCGAGTTCAATGCCGTGGCGCGGCGCGGTCGAGTTCGACGAGAGCGAAGACATAGGCGGTCACGGCGATCACCAGCAGCACGGGCAGCACCAGCGTGTGCAGGGTTTCGAACAGGCTTCGATCGGCGCGCCACGCGAAGAAGAGCGTCACGATGCGCGCCTGGTTCAGAGCGAACACGAACGGCAACCCGACCGCCAGCGCGATCATCCGTCGGCGCCAAGTCAGCGGCACCGCGCAGATGGCTGCGGCAAGGATCAGCATGATGTCGATGCCTTCGCAGCCGCGAATGATGTCGAGCCCTCCACCCGGCGCGACGATCGACGTGCCGCGCGCACTGACGGCAATCGACGGATCGACCCAGCGTACCAGTGCCGCGGCCGGCCTGACCGTCGCTTCTTCGACGACTACGCGTTCTACCGTCGTGCCACGTGCGAGGGTCCATCCCCAGTGCATCGCCGCGAACGCGAGCAGGAACAGCAGCAGGATCTGCCACGCCGGACGCTGGACGGTCGCGTGCTGCGCGGCGACGCCGATTTCACCGTCGGGCAGATAAGGAATACCGCTGGTCGATAGAGGCATTGTCTTCAGAGCGAACCGTACGGAGCGGGGGTCGACCGTGACAGATCATCGCGCACGGAGATGACCATTGGGCGAAGGCGACTCAACGTGCCGGCGCGCGCCTGCGACAGGCATCGGAACAGTGCTTGACCTGTTCCCAGGTATTGCGCCAGCGCTTGCGCCAGGTCATCGGTCGACCGCAGGCGACACAGACCTTTTGTGGCAGCGTTTGCTTGTTGCCCGCGAAGGAGCGCATGGGTCCGCATTGAATCCCTAAAGGGGTTGGCAGGCGTGGGGCGCGGTGCGCACTGCGGCGACCATCCGGTATGGTCTCACGCCCTGATCAACGGCCGGATCGCCGTGAATCCGCCGTCCACCGCGATCACCTGGCCGGTGACCCGGCGTGCCGGTGCGGAGAGCAGCCAGGCTACCAGCGAAGCGACCTCTTCAGCTTTGCCCACGCCGCCGATCGGGTACTGCCGCGCCGCCGCCTGACGCATGGGCTCGCTGCCGAGCAGCGGCGCGGCCAGCGGCGTCTCCATCAGACCCGGAGCGAGCACATTCACGCGGATGTTCTGCGGCGCGTAGGTCGCCGCTGCCGAGCGTGCGAGCGCTTCGAGTGCCCCTTTCGCCGCCGCGATCGCTTCGTGATTCACCACGCCGACGCGCGCGACGATGGTCGAGAACAACACGACCGAGCCGCCCTGCGGCACCGACGCCTGGGTGTCGTCGACACGGCCTGCACCGGCGCTTCGGTGCGTCTCGACGAACGCGCGCAATGCGTAGTAGGCGGTGTCCAGGTTCGCGCTGAGCACGGCCCGATATTGCGCCTCGGTAGTGCGGTGGAGCGGCATGATCAGCGTGCTCCCGGCCGCCGCGACCAGCGCTCGCGGCAGGCCGAATCGTTCGGTGCAGGCGCGGTGTGCCTCGCTCGCGCCCGCCTCGGTCGACACATCGGCTTCGATGATGTCGACCGCGGCGCCGGCGTCGGCGAGCTTGTCGGCGCGGCGCGTCACCAGCACCGGTCGCCAGAGCGATCGATCGAGGGTGGTTGCGAGCGCCCGGGCGAGACCGCCCGAGCCACCGGTGATGAGTACGACTTCGGTCATGTCAAAAGGTCCTTGAGGGTGTTTCGGGGTGGTTGGCCGTCGTTGCCGCGGATGGTTTCGGCGCGCGCCTCGATCTGCATGCGTGTCGCCGCGTCGAGGCGTGCGAGGTTCTTCAACTGCAGCGACATGCGCGGGTTGCGCGCGAACCGCGTCTGGTGGCGCAGCAGAAATTGCCAGTACAGGGTGGTGAACGGGCACGCATCGTCGCCGGTCGATCTCGACGGATCGAAGCGGCAGCGCTTGCAGTAATTGCTCATCCGGTCGATGTAACGGCCGGTCGCGACATAGGGTTTGGACGCCATCACGCCGCCGTCGGCGTACAGCGCCATGCCGATCGTGTTCGGCGCCTCGACCCATTCGATCGCATCGACATAGACCGCGAGATACCAGCCGTGCAGCGCCTTCGGGTCGATGCCGAGCAGCAGCCCGTACAGACCGGTCACCATCAGGCGCTGGATGTGATGGGCATAGCCGTGCGCGAGCGTCTGGCCGAGCGACTGCGCGAGGCACACCATCTCGGTGGCGCCGCTCCAGTAGAACGCCGGCAGCGGCTGACGGGCGTCGAGCGCATTGGCGTCGAGATACCCCGGCATGCCGCGCCAGTACAGCCCGCGCGCATATTCGCGCCAGCCCAGGATCTGCCGGATGAAGCCTTCGACTGCCGGCAGCGGCGCGAGGCCGTTGCGCCAGGCATCTTCCACCCGCGCGATCACCTCGCGCGGATCGAGCAGCTTCAGGTTGAGCGCCGACGACAGGTGCGAGTGATAGAGCCACGGCTGGCCGGTCCACATCGCGTCCTGATGATCGCCGAAGCGGGTGAGCCGGTGGGTGAGAAAATCGTCGAGTGCTGCGAGCGCCTGGGTGCGCGTCACCGGCCAATCGAAGGCGTCGAGCGACCCCGGGTGCGCCGCGAGGTTCCGGTTCACCAGGTCGATCACCTCGCGCGTGATCGCATCGGGTTCGAAGCCATGGCGCGCGGGCACGGTGTGAGGACCGGACGCAGGGAACGGTTTCCGGTTCTCGACATCGAAGTTCCACTTGCCGCCCGCCGGCAGATCGCCGTCCATCAACACGCCGTGGCGAATGCGCATGGCCCGGTAGAAATATTCCATCCGCAGCTGTTTGCGACCGTGCGCGTGCGCTTCGAACGCGTCGGGCGCACACAGGAAGTGCCGATCCGCGCGCAGTTCGGGCGCCGCCGGATGCGTCGAAAAGGCTTCGCGCAGCCGCCACTCGCCCGGGCTCACCATCACCACGCTCTGCGGCTTCAGTACGGCGCAGGCGCGGGTCAACTCGTCCGCAAGCGACACGCCGGCCTGCGGATCGTCGAGGCGCGTGTAGTAAATCCGAAGCCCATCGTCGAGCGCCTGTTGCGCGAAGTGACGCATCGCCGACAAGAACACGGCGCTGCGCACTTTCGAACTCCAGACGTACGTGGATTCCGCGCTCAGCTCGGCCATGAACACCGCGTCGGTCGCCGCATCGAAGCCGTCGAAGGCCGCGGACTCGCGGTCGAGCTGGTCGCCGAGAATGAACACGAGACGGCGCGTCGGCGGCGTGTTCGCGCGCTTGTGCGTGGCCGCGTCCGGCAACGGTGCCACGCGGAAGGTCGTAGTCCGCGGTGTGCAAGAAGAAGTTCCTGGCCGGGTCAAGCGTTGCCCTCACGCGTGCTGTCGGCGTCAGCGCCTTCGTCCCAGAGAGATGCCTGCCCGGAGCGGTCCGAGACCGGGGCCGCCTTGCTTCGGTCGCTGCGCGAGGTGCCCGCCACACGCGGTGCCCGGGCACGTCCGCCGGGGCCTGCGCTTTGCGGCAAGCCGCTGCGTCGACTGCCGTGTTTCGCCTGCACCGCGTCGGCCTCGTTGCGCGCCTCGGGGCGCCGCCTGAGGGCGCCGATTCGTTCGCGCGCTTCGCGATAGGCCAGCGCGTGCTCGACGATCGGTGCCGGGTAATCGCGCCCGATCACACAACTCGCCTCGCGCTGAATCGAGGCCGGCATCAGATGCGGTTCGGCGAGCCAGCGCGCCGGCACGCGTTCGAGCGCCGGAACATGGCGCCGGATGAATTCGCCCTGCGGGTCGTGGTCGAGCACCTGCTTGGCCGGCGAATAGATGCGCACGGTGTTGATCCCGGTCGTGCCGGACTGCATCTGGAACTGGCTGAAATGAATCCCGGGTTCGAAATCGAGGAAATGCTGCGCCAGGAACACGCTCGTCGGACGCCAGTGCAACCACAGGTGGTACGAGGCGAACGACACCAGCATTGCGCGCATGCGGAAGTTGATCCACCCGCAGCGATGCAGTGCACGCATGCAGGCGTCGACCATCGGATACCCGGTCTCGCCGTGCTGCCACGCCGCCATGCGCGTCGCGCCCACACCGTGCGCGACATCGGCCGCATCGCGCAAGTCGTCGTAGACGCGCGAGAAGTTCTCGAACTCGATGCGCGGCTCGTCTTCGAGTTTCTGCATGAAGTGACAGTGCCAGCGCAGGCGCCCCTGGAACGCGCGCAACGACGCAGACCAGCGCGGATCGACAGCGCTCTTCGCGTCGTTCAGCGCACGCACTTCGCGGCTGCGCGCAGCCGCGGCCTGGGCGACGCAGCGCATCGAGATCGCACCCCAGGCGAGATACGGCGACAGGCGTGAACAACTGTCGAATGCCGTGCACGGGCTCGACATTGCCTTCTGAAAGTCCACGCCTCGCACCTCGAGAAAACTCGCGAGTGTGGACCGCGCGATCGATTCGCCGCCGCGTTGCGCGTCGGCTTTGGTCGACGCACCGAGGCCGCATTGCTCCGGCGT
>JACMMK010000104.1 GCA_014379045.1 Burkholderiales bacterium | reverse complement strand
CGCGGTCGCATTTGCCTGCGCGGCGCTCGCGCCCGCCCGCTCGAGCGCGCGCGTGGCGAGTTCAATCAAGGGTATCTGTGCGACGCGCGGCATGGGGCTATCGGCGAAGTGACGGTAGCGCGAGTGTAATCGGGCGCGACCGTAAATTGCAGAGTGCGCGTGGTAAGATCGTGGGTTTTGGTCGTCGCTTTCAAGCCGAATCTCGAGCGCTGGTACCGGCATGCTGCTCATGCGGGTGCTGGCGTCGTTGCTGAGCGGCCTGCGCTCTGCGGTCACGAGCCGTCACGCGCGCTTCGACCCCCCGTCACATACCCCCTTCGGACGCCTACCCATCATGTCGCGCGCGCTCAGAAACATCGCCATCATCGCCCACGTCGATCACGGTAAAACCACCCTGGTCGACAAAATGCTGCGCCAGTCGGGCACCTTCGCAGCGCACGAGAAGATGACCGAACGGGTCATGGACTCGAACGATCTCGAGAAGGAACGCGGGATCACCATCCTCGCGAAGAACTGCGCGCTCGATTTCGAAGGCGTGCACATCAACATCGTCGATACTCCCGGGCACGCCGATTTCGGCGGCGAGGTCGAGCGCGTGCTCGGCATGGTCGATGGCGTGCTGTTGCTGGTCGATGCGGTCGAAGGCCCGATGCCGCAGACGCGCTTCGTCACCAAGAAGGCGCTCGCGCTGGGGTTGAAGCCGATCGTCGTCGTCAACAAGGTGGACCGGGACGGGGCGCGCCCGGACTGGGTGGTCGATCACACCTTCGACCTGTTCGACAAGCTCGGCGCCTCCGAAGAGCAGCTCGACTTTCCCGTCGTCTATGCCTCGGCGCTGCAGGGCTGGGCGACACTCGACTGGAAGAAGCCGACCACCGATCTGCGCGCGCTCTTCCAGACCGTGCTCGAGCGCGTGCCTGCGCCGCATGTCGACGCGACCGACGGCCCGCTGCAACTTCAGATCAGCGCGCTCGATTATTCGAGCTATGTCGGCCGAATCGGCGTGGGCCGGGTCAAGCGTGGCAAGATCAGACCGGCGCAGGACGTCGCGGTGCTCTACGGCGACGCAACCCCCCGCAAGGCGCGCATCAACCAGGTGCTCGGCTTCCAGGGGCTCGAGCGGGTGCCGCTGACCGAAGCGATGGCCGGTGACATCGTGCTGGTGTCCGGGATCGACGAGCTCGCGATCGGCACCACGCTGACCGACGTCGACCACCAGGAGGCGATGACGCCACTGAAGGTCGACGAGCCGACGCTCACCATGAATTTCCAGGTGAACACCTCGCCGCTTGCAGGCACCGAGGGCAAATTCGTGACCAGCCGGCAGTTGCGCGAGCGCTTGCACAAGGAACTGCTGACGAACATGGCGCTGCGGGTCGAGGAAACCGGCGACACCGATGTGTTCCTGGTGTCCGGCCGCGGGGAACTGCATCTGACGATCCTCATCGAAAACATGCGCCGTGAAGGCTTCGAGCTCGCCGTCGGCCGTCCGCGCGTGATCACGCGCGTGGTCGATGGCGGGACCTGCGAGCCGTACGAGCTGCTTACCGTCGACGTCGAGGACGCGCACCAGGGTGGCGTGATGGAGGGGCTGGGTGTGCGCCGTGCCGATCTGCAGGACATGGTGCCCGACGGCCGCGGCCGGGTACGACTCGAGTACCGGGTACCCGCGCGCGGCCTGATCGGATTCCAGGGCGAGTTCATGAACCTGACCCGGGGCACCGGCCTGATGAGCCACGTGTTCGACGACTACGCGCCGCTGAAGGGCGAGATGTCGGGCCGTCGCAACGGCGTACTCATCTCGCAGGACACCGGGGATGCGGTCGCCTTCGCGCTCTGGAACCTGCAGGAACGCGGCCGCATGTTCGTGAGCCCCGGCGAGAAGCTCTATGAAGGCATGGTGATCGGCATCCACTCGCGCGACAACGACCTCGTCGTGAACCCGTTGAAGGGCAAGAAGCTCACCAACGTGCGC
Source organism: Burkholderiales bacterium (assembly GCA_014379045.1). Lineage (GTDB taxonomy): Bacteria > Pseudomonadota > Gammaproteobacteria > Burkholderiales > CAIKXV01 > CAIKXV01. Next base: position 302 of record JACMMK010000104.1, on the reverse strand, counting down.
GCCTCGGGCACCGACGAGGCGATCGTGCTGGTGCCGCCGATCAAGTTGACGCTCGAGTACGCGGTCGAATTCATCGAAGACGACGAGCTGGTCGAAGTGACGCCCAGCTCGATCCGCCTGCGCAAGCGCCTGCTGAAGCCGGACGAGCGCAAGCGCGCCAAGAAGCAGGTCGCGGCGCAGTAATTCCTACAGCGTGCCGCCTGTCAGGGTGGCGCGCTGGGAGATTTCGATCCAGTTGCCGTCATGATCGCGCACCATGGAAAAGCGCACCGTGTCGCCCAGCATTTTCAGTGGCGCGCCTT
>JACMMK010000103.1 GCA_014379045.1 Burkholderiales bacterium | reverse complement strand
GATCAGCGTGATCGGCTTGCGCGGATACGGTTGCGCGAAGGCTGGCGTGACGACCGTCGTGCACGCCAACGTGCAGCCCATGATCGCCTTCATCATCGACATGATGGTGATCGATGGCCGTGTGAACGGCGCGGCGCGCACGCGAGGCTCAGGTGCCATGGCGACGCACCCGATGATCGAACTCGCGGCTGAACACACGCTTCGAACCTTCGTAGGCATCGAGACGTGCGTGGACGACGAACTCGGTGCGCGTACACGATACGCGCGTCATGCTCTCGGTGCGGATGCGCCAGTTGCCGCGCTCGAAGCGCCAGGTCCAGCCGACCTCTGCGGTCGCGGACAACGGATCGCCTTCGACCAGACGATACCGTTCGCTCGAGCGGGCTTCGGCGACCAGGGCGATATCGTCGTAGCGCAGCCGACCACTGAAGTCCGCGATCTCGACCACGGTCTCGCCGCTGCCGACATCGGTGCGGATCGCGCGGCTGCGACCGCCCGGTTCTAGCACGGTGCGGGTGAACGGCTCGGCGGCTTCGGGCGCCTCGAACTCGCGCAGCCGCCGGTCGGCCGGGTTCGGTGGGCGCACCGGCAGTTCCAGATGACTGATGCCGGCGTCGAGCGCCAGCGTGACGGGCTCGGGCGACGGCCAGATCAGCGGCCAGTAACTCGTCGAGACCGCGACGCGGATGCGATGCCCCTTGCGGAATGCGTAACCGGTATCGACCAGCGGCACCGTCACGTCGTAGCGCCGGCCCGGTTCAAGGCGGATCGGCTTGGCCGGGTCGTCCACATGCGTGAGGTTGAACACGCCGTAACTCACGCGCGTCGAGGCGCCATCGGGGGCGACATCGCAGAGCCGCACGCAGATGAACGCGGTCGGTCGGTCGACCGCCACGCGCAGTCGCGCCACCGGCGTGCCGAGGATCTCTGTCGCGCGTGCGAGCGGCGCCGAGTCGAAGCACAGCGACTTGCCGTCGTCGGCACGTTGATCGCCGGGCATCTCCGGGCTCGGCCCGTGCTGGAACCACGGCATCAGTTCCCCGCAGTCGAGTCCGGTCGTCAGCGGCGAACGTGCCGAGCGCACGACGCGTGTGCGTGCGCGGCCGCGCAGGCTGCCGTCGCCCTGCAGATACCAGCGTTGGGTCTTGATTCTCGGCGATGGCCAGACCGGTTCGGTGACCCAGCGGCCCGGAGACTGCGCATAGAAGCTCTGCGCCGGGGCGGCTTCGGCGATCCACGCCTTGAGCATCGGCTCGCGCATGACGCCGGTGTCGCGATCGCGCATCCAGTGATCGAACCAGCGCAAAGACTCTTGCAGGAAGCCGATCGCCGGTCCGGGTACGCCCAGATGGGGAAAGCGATGGCCCCACGGACCGATCAGACCCTTGTGCGGTGCCGGCAGCGCCGCCAGCGATTCACCGACCGCGCTCACATACGCGCCGTCAGCCCAGCCGCTGATTGCGTAGAACGGCGCACGGATGCGCGCGTAGTCGATGCGCAGGCGCTGCCAGTAGGCGTCGTAGGCCTGATGCTCGAGCGCGGCGATGATCTGCGGCGTGTCGTGCTCGAGTCGTTCGAGCCACATGCGCCGCCAGCGCCGACCGACGAGCGCTGGATCGGGCGGGCGCGACTTGTAGCCGAACAGCTGACTCGACCAGCGGATCGAACGCGGCAGGAAGCAACCGCCGCGGTACGCCTGGCTGTAGCGATAGCGGTCGGGCGCGAACGAACACGCGACCACCGCCTTCAGTTGGGGCGGTGCGCAGTGCGCGGTCTGGATACCCTGAAAGCCGCCCCACGAGATGCCGAACATCGCGACCTGTCCGTCGCTCCAGGATTGCGCGGCGATCCACTCGAGCACCCGCAGCGTGTCGTTGCGCTCCTGTTCCGCGGCGAACACCCCCTGATGACCGTCGGAATCTCCCGAGCCGCGGATGTCCACGCGCAGGCACGCGTAACCGTGGCCGGCGAAGTAGCGGTGGTGCATCGCATCGCGCGGCGCGTAGATGTCGCGCTTGCGATACGGCAGCACTTCGATGATCGCCGGCACGCGGATGCCGGCCTTCACCCGTGGCATCCAGAGCTTGGCCGCGAGGCGCACGCCGTCGGGCATCGGGATCCAGCAGTCTTCGGTTTCGGTGAAACGGAACGGGAAACGGCGGATCGTTTTCATGCGGGGGTTCGCGGGCCGACGATCGTTCGAGGATACCTGTCCGACGGGCGGGATAGTCACCCGCGTCACGGTACGGTTCGGGCGCAGGCGCGCGGACGTATCGACCTGTTGCGCACGCTTCTCGGCGTGGCTGCGCGTAGGCGACGATGGTCAACTCGGCCCGAAGGAGGACTCCCCGATGAAAGCCAGACTTCGATTGATTCGCGCGACCCTCATGTTGACGATGGTCACGAGCGGGTGCGCCGTTCACCGCACCTCGGTTTACGATGGACGTGAGTTTCCGCTGGAGCGCATCCAGCAGATCTCGGCACGCATGGATGCCGACGCGGTGCGCAAGCGACTCGGCTCGCCCTACGCGACCGGCGTCGATGCCGATGGGCGCCGTTACTGGGAGTACCGTTATCGCGGCCAGCAATCGACGAGTGCCGGCGGGGGTCTGCTGCTGGCGGGATTCGTCGCGTCGCAGGCGTCGGTAGGCGGCGAAGTACGCGTGGTGTTCGACGCCACCGATCGCGTCGGACAGGTGATCTGGGAGATCGCTGGTGCCGATGCGTATCGCGTGCTGGGCGGGGGAGGTGGCGAATGAGCGCGCGAGCGTGCACGGCCCGGTCACGTGTCGCGTTCTGCATCGCGCTGTTTGTCGCGCTGCCGTCGGCGGGCTGTGCGGTGGGCGGCGGTACGATCCGGATCGCGGCCGATCGAAGCTTCGAGCCCCAGGCGCTCGAACAAGTGGCCCCCGGCATGCCCGAGGCGGCGGTGGTTGCCGCGCTAGGTCTGCCGGCGTCCTTCGGCGTCGACGATCGCGGCCGGCATTACCTGCAGTACAACCAGTTGCGCATCGGCGCACAGATGATCGCCGGTGGCACCGGCGTGATCGGGGTCAACGGCACGTTCGCACTCGGGTCGACGACCGGGTTCGACGTGCGCGTGTTCATCGAGGAGGGCAGGGTCGCGCGCGTGGCGCAACGCACGTTTCACGCGGCGGAGCGCGCGGACCGATAACGCTCATCACGATATGGCAAGATTCGAGGCCGCGTTCCTCCGAGAGCGTCCCGCATGAAGCGCGTTCATCGTTCGATTGCCGCGGTGCTCGCCGTCGTGATGACGGCGATGTCACTGCTCGCGCCGATGCGCGAGGCGCAGGCCGCCGGGGGCCAGTTCCAGCCGCGCTGGACCCACTGGCCGACGTCGCCGACGGTGAGCGTGCGCTACCCGCTCGACAACTGGACCGTGCTCGGCGAGATCGCCGGTCGCGGCGGCAGTGGCTTCGACATCCGGATGCTGCAGGGCGAGCGCTGGATCACCGCCGGGCGCGAGGAGGTCGGGCAGCTGGGTCTGAGTTCGGACGTCGTGTCGAAGCTGGTGATGGCGTTCCCCGGGCATGCCGCGATGGTGTTCGCGACTTACTCGCCGGAGAATGCGCAGCTTCGGATACGCGTGGTGAAGGCCGAACGGCATCCGGACGGACGCATCCGGACCTACCTCGGCGATTTCACGCCGCATCACGGCGAGCGGTGGTCGGCGCAGCGACACTACCTGTCGGAGTCTGAGGCGCTGGATGCCGCCCGGGCTGGGCGCAATCCGTTCGCCTCGTTTCGTCCCGCCGATGACACCGACCCGGTGTTCTACAACATCGGCTGGAGTGCGGCGCAGGTCGCCGTCGGGCATGCGATGCGGCTCTACAACGCCGCCTCCGGCTTCATCGCGCTGACCGATACCCGGTGGACGCAGACGGTGCGGCGGTCGGGGAACCTGTTCAGGCAGACGGTCGAGACGACGACACAGGCGTGGGTCAGGCCGAAGTGGTTCGTCGCGTTGCCCATCGACCATCAACCCTACGGCACGCAGGCGGCGATCTGCACTATCCCGGGATCGACTTCGTGTGCGTCGCTCGAGCATCTCGCACACAGCGGCGTGTCGGTCGCGGAATGGGACGGCGGTAACATGCCGAGTCCGGAGGATATGTTGTATTCGTGGACCGATTCGAGATCGGGGTTTACGGTGTTGGCGTTTGCGTTGGTGACGGCGGCGTTGGTTTGGGTCGCGGCAACTGCGATAACTGCCTACGCCGGAGCGAGCTCATTCGCGGGACAGCTAGGCTCAGGTCTGCTGTCGCCAGGATGGGTCTCGGCATATGCGGGAGGCGCGTATTCAGTCGCATCAACAGTGGCGGGTGGAGGTGGCCCGCTGACTTCTGCACAGCAAGGCTATCTCGGCGCAACCGGATCCGGATTCTTAGAAGCCCCAGCCAGTCAATCTGTTCACGCGAGCGTGCTCACAAGAACTATCGCGGAGCGCCATGTGGACAACCATATTGCGGCCGGATTAGCAGGAGTGGCGCAGCTTTACAAAGGCTCCTGCGCAGAAGGCCGCTCGAGTCAAGAATGCCGAAACTTAGCTCTTCCAGCTGGAGTTCTTCCTCGTCCCGATAGCGTCCTCTCGCAGAACAACGTTGCATCGCTGCGGGCACGTCACTCAAACTGCTACGCGCAAGGTTATAGAGGCGGCAGTCTTCAGCGTTGTACGGCCTTTTGATGAGCTACGGATCGTCTACGACATCAATCGTAGAAGAGCGGCGCAAAGTTCCGCCAATCGTAATCATTACAGATCACGCCTGCTGCTGTCGTGGCTCGAGCAAATCCGCCGCCTACCCATCGACAAGCCTCACGTTCGCCTCTCGACGCGACTTCCACCAGTTCGGAGAATCCAGCAGCTCGCATCCGTACCACAACGATGTCATTTTGCTGAATGGTTAACGAGCGGGGGGCATACACGCCCACCCCGCGTAGTCCTCCCCAGTAAGAGTTCATGAACATCACACTCACATAGTCGAATTGGTCCGGATGTTCGCACCACGGGAAACTGCGCTCGGAGCAAAGTCTTTTTCCAAGATCGGAGGAGAGCGCAACCGATACTTGTTCTGTGCTTACCCGATTCACCCAGCCGTGCAATACAAGGCCATCTAACCTTGCTTGCCTGTCGACCGAAAGGGAAGTTGCACAGCCTCCCAAAGCTAAGGCTGATATCGATCCAAAAACGCGCGCTGCATTAGCCAGACGCCTTATAAGGCTCGCGCTGTTGGAGCCCTTTCCCCGGTGGATCACATTCCCTCCGAAGTTTTAGTGGTGTGGCGTAACAGACAGCACTTCGACGGATGAGTTTTGCTGGGGGAAACGAGTGCGTTCAGCGCCTATCCGCCCAGCTCTGTATTGTCGCTCCCGCGATTGCCGCTCTCCCCATCTCTCTCGTTTTCTCAAACGTCTGCTGTAACAACAGCGCGTCATGACTGGCCCGATGTCGACACTCCTGCTGATCTGCCAGCAGCGATTGTTTGGCCGGCCCCCAGTGCGCCATCTGCTGCTCCGACAGAATCATCTCGAGCGAACTCAGCGTGAAATCGCAGCGCATCGCCGCGGCTTCGAACAGTCGGCCGAGCCAGGGTCGGTCGACGACCCACCCGTCGCTGTACGCCGTACGCCCACGCAATAGCTCGTTCAGTTT
>JACMMK010000102.1 GCA_014379045.1 Burkholderiales bacterium | reverse complement strand
GGCGATGCGCGCGAGCTGATCGAGGCGTACCCGGCGGCCATCGGTCAGGCTGATCTCGAGCGCGGCGAGCTCCTGTGCCGAGCGCACCGTCGCGAGCGTGCGCACCGACTGCTCGCCGCCGCCCAGATCGATACGCCCGCCCGACAGTTCCAGCTGCAGATCGCGCAGGCCGCGCGAGACCTCGGCGGCGGTCGCATTCAGACTCAGCAGCTTCGCCGGATCGAGTTCGATGCGCACCTCGCGCGACACCCCGCCGACGCGGCCGACCGAACCCACGCCGCGCACGGTGAGCAGCGCCTTCGCGGCCTCGTTGTCGACGAACCACGACAGCGCCTCCTCGTCCATGCGCGTCGACGACACCGTATAGGTCAGGATCGGCAGTCCGGAGATGTTCAGCTTCGAGATCACCGGGTCACGCAGGTCGGCCGGCAGATCGGCGCGAATGCGGTTGACCGCGTCGCGGGTCTCGTCGAGCGCTTCCTGCACGGGTTTCTCGAGGCGGAACTCGACGGTGACGATCGCCGAGCCATCCTGCAGGTTGGTGTAGATGTGCTTGACGCCCTGCACCGTCGCGATCGAATTCTCGAGCTTGCGGGCGACTTCGGTTTCGAGCTGTCCGGGGCCGGCACCCGGCAACGCCGCCGACACCGTGATCGTCGGCAGCTCGATGTCCGGGAAGTTCTGGATTTTCATCCAGTGGAACCCGGCCAGCCCGGCGAGGGTCAGCATGAAGAACAGCATGATGGTCGGAATCGGGTTGCGAATCGACCAGGAGGAAACGTTCATCGGAGCTCCGGCGTAAGCGCGCGAGCGCGCTATTTCTTCTGTGCGGTTGGCGTTGCGGGAGACGACGGGACCGTCGACGAAGGTACGACTGACGGCCGCATGCTCAGCGACGCAGGCTTGTCGACGATACGCACCGTGTCGCCGTCGGCCAGGAATGCAACCCCGCTCTTCACCACGCGCATGCTTGCGTCGAGCCCACGCGTGATCTCGATGCGCTCGCCTTCGCGCCGCCCGACCTCGACCTTGGTCTGCGCGACGCGGCTGTCGGAGTCCAGCCGGTAGACGTACGCGAAGCCTTCGCGCAGCAGCACCGCCGACTGCGGCAACGCCAGCGCTCGGCTGGTTCCCATGTCGATCTCGCCACGCACGAACATGCCGGCCTTCAGCGCCATGCTCGCGACGCGCAGGTCAACGTAGACGAGCGCGTTGCGCGAGGTGTTGTCGACGGTGGGCCCGACCATGCGTACACGACCGTCGAGCACTTCTCCCGACGGTGCGACGACCTTGACCGGCTGCGTAACGCGGATCTGATGCAACTGCGCTGCCGGCACTTCCGCACGCCACTCGAGCCGGCCCTGCCGGATCAACCGGAACAGCTCCTGCCCGGGCTGCGCAATGGCGCCGACGGTCGCACTGCGCGCCGAGATGATGCCGCTGTCGGGCGCCACGATGCGCGTGAACTTCATCCGCAATTCCTGCGACTGCACCTGCGCGCGAGCCGCATCGACGCGCGCGCGCGCCGTCGACTCGGCGGTGAGGAACTGTCCGACCTGCTGCGCCGACAGCGCGCCGCTCGCCTGCACCTGGCGTGCCCGATCTGCGTTGGCACGCGCCTCGCCCAACGTCGCCTCGGCCTCGGCCAGCGAAGCGCGTTGCAGCGCGAGATCAGCGGTCACGCTGTCGCTGGAGAACACGGCAAGCACGGCGCCCGCCTTCACGACGTCGCCGACGTTGACGCGCACCTCGGTCAAGCGCAAGCCACTGACTTCGGCACCGATCACCGCCTCCTGCCAGGCAGCGACGTTTCCGTTCGCAGCGATGCGCGTCGGCAGTTCGATGAGTTCGGGCACTACCGTCTCGACGCTGAGAGACGGACGCGCGCCCTTGCCCGACTTCTGCTCGGCTTGGGCACTCTGTGCATTCTGGGCTCGGCTATCGTAGGCGGACACCGCGATCCACGCGCCGACCGCCACCGTCACGACGACAGCGCATCCGGTGATGATCGAAAAGCGGCGGCGTCGGGAATGCACTCGTCCCGGCGTGGAATGGTCAGGCATGTCGTTCATCGTGAGGTCCGAAGTTTCCGACCCGGTGTCAAAGGATCGCCGGGGATGATGCGCGAGCCCGACTCGGCTACGTCGATCCCGTCACCTTGCAGCTGACGGGGCCCTCGCCGCGGTCCTCGCGGGCTCATCGTGTTCCTCCCGCCGACCCGGCAGGCGATGCCGCGAGGCCCGCGTTGCTCCAACCTCCGCCGACCGCGCGATACAGCGACACCCAGGCCGACACGCGATCGCGTTGCAGCAGGCTCAACGCGGTGTCGGCGGCGACCGCGGTACGCCGCGCGTCCTCGAGTTCGACCAGACTGCCGAGCCCCGCCTTGTAGCGTGCTTGCGCGCCGTCGAACGCTTCGCGATAGCCCTGCACCGCGGCGACCGCGAACTGCTCACGTTCGTCGGCGCTCGACAGGCGCACCAGCGCCTCTTCGACTTCGCGGATGGCGACGCGTGCGCGTTCGCGATAGGCAATCTCGGCGGCGGCATAGTTGTTCTTCGCCGCCTCGACGTTCGCCACGCGCCGACCGCCATCGAACAGCGGCACGGTCAGGGTCGGGCCGATCGACCAGGTGGTCGCGGTCACGGTGGTGCCGTCGCCCTGGGAGCGCAGCGGACCGATGTTGCCGGTCAGCGATAGGCTTGGATAGCGGGCTGCTTCGGCGCGTCCGATCTCGGCACTCGCCGCGGCGAGCTCGCGCTCGAGGGCGGCGAGGTCG
>JACMMK010000101.1 GCA_014379045.1 Burkholderiales bacterium | reverse complement strand
TCCGGGCAACGACTCTGGCGCGGGCCCTGCGCGGCGCGGCTGTGGCGCGCCGCGCGAGCGGTACCGGTAGCTCAGGCGGCCGCGAGACGCGCGTTGGCGAGCGTCAACCGCTCGAGCAGGATGCGCAGGAACGCGCGGTTGACCTTGACCTGCAGCGCGTCGCTCGCGGCGTTGAGCGAGGCGGCCTTGATCTCGATCACCAGTGACGGCGCGATCGCGGTGATCGAGGTGCTGCGCCGCGCCACCGGCGCGCTGAAGTAGAGCATCTCGCCGAAGCAGTCGCCGGGTTTCAGGATATTGAGCGTGGTGCCGCCGCGCGACACGCGTACCTCGCCGTCGGCGAGGATGAAGAAGCTGTCGCCCTGCTCGCCCTCGCGGATCAGCACCGTCGAGGGCACCGTGCGCCGCCAGCGCGTGACGCGCAGCGCTTCCCAGATCTCGACGTCCTCGAACTCGTGGAAGAAGGTCAGCGCGCGGATCGATGCGAACTTCGCAGCATCGTTCAGATCACTCTGCGGCAACGCGAGCCGCCCGATGACCCGCGACAGGTCGTCGGCAAACTCCTGCCAGCTCGAATACCGGCGCGTGCGGTCCTTGGCCATCGCGCGCATCGCGATATCGTCCAGATCGTGCGACAGCCCCTCGCGCGCGTCCGACGGCGGAACGGGGTCGAGATTCAGGATCTGATACACGAGGCTCGCGTGGCTGCCGCCGTTGAACGGCAGCTTCCCGGTCAACAGCTGGTAGAGCACGACACCGAGGGAATAGATGTCGGTCTGGTGCGTCAAGGGTTCGTCGCGCACCTGTTCCGGCGACATGTAGGCGGGCGAGCCGATGCCGTTGATCTGCGTCTGGTCAGCCGTCATCGACAGCGCGGATCCGAAATCGCTGACTTTGAACGTGCTGTCGGCACCGCCGAGAATGTTCGCCGGCTTGATGTCGCGGTGGATCACCCCGCGCTGCTGCGCGAACCACAGCGCCTGCGCGCACTTGAACACGATCTCGACCACCTGCTCGACCGGCAGCAACCGGGCCACGTTCGCGTAGTACTCGAGGGTGCCTCCCGGCACGTACTCCATCACGATGTAGCTCGCGTCGTCGTCGTCGACCGCGTCGAAGATCGTCGCGATGTACGGGTGCGAGAGCTTGCCGGCAAGCGTCGCCTCGTTCAGGTACATGTTCCGGAAGCGGCGCGTCATGCGAGCGTCGGACGCATCGGTGCGCGCGAACAGCTTGACTGCCACTTCCCGGTTTCCGAACGGATCGCTCGCGAGGTAGACGCTGCTGGTCGCCCCGCGACCGAGTTCGCGCAGGACGGGGTACTTGCCGATCTTCTTGGGGAAATCGTCGCGCATCGATGTGCTTCTGCGGCCGGGTGAATGCGTGGAGGAGCGAGGTCTGGTTAGCGGCGCGCCCGACAGGTTCTTGAGAACGCCACCGCCTGGACTGCCCGGCCTCGATTTTTACGACTTCCTTACGCGGTGCACCTGGGTCCTTCCGACCTCCTTAGGCCGGGCTGCCTAGGATCCGAAGTCCGCAATCCGCACTGCGCATGGAGTACCCATGGATTTCCAGTTTCTCGCCTTGCTGGCCGCGCTCGTCGCGGTCACTTTCGGTCTCGTGCTCGGCTGCGAACGTCTGCGGGATCGCAAATGAACCTCGCCGCCTTCTCCTGGACCGACTGGGTCGCGCTCGCCGCACTGGTCGCGGTGACCGCGTATCTGTTGATCGTCCTGTTCAAGCCAGAGGATTTCTCGTGAGCGCCGTGCCTTTTCTGTCGTCGCTGTTCTTCCTTGCGGTCCTCACCGCATCGGTCAAGCCCCTCGGCCGATACATGGCGCGGGTCTACCAGGGCGAGCGCACGCTGCTGTCGCCGGTATTGGGTCCGCTGGAACGGATCGTCTACCGCGTGGCTGGGGTCGATGCCTCCGCCTCGATGCACTGGACGCGCTACGCGTTCGCGATGCTCTGGCTGAACGTCCTCGGCGCGCTCGCGGTCTACGGTCTGCAGCGCGCGCAGTCGATACTTCCGGCGAACCCTCAATCGATGGGTGCGGTCAGCGCGGATTCCGCGTTCAACACCGCGGTCAGCTTCGCGACGAACACGAACTGGCAGGGCTACGCCGGCGAGGCGACCATGAGCTACCTGACCCAGATGCTCGGCCTGGCCGTGCAGAACTTCGTGTCGGCGGCGTGCGGCATGGCGGTGCTGATCGCGCTGATCCGGGGCTTCTCGTCGCGCAACAGCGACTCGATCGGCAACTTCTGGGTCGATTGCACGCGCTCGATCCTGTACGTACTGCTCCCGCTCTCGCTGCTGCTCGCCGGCGCGCTGGTCACGCAGGGCGTCGTGCAGAGTTTCTCGCCTTATGCCACGGTCGCCCTGGTGCAGCCGGTCGACCACGAGAAAGCGGCGGAGGATGCCGAGGGCAAGCCGCGGCTCGATGCCGAGGGCAAGCCGGTGATGGAAGCCGCGCGCACCACCGAGCAGAAGGTGCCGCTCGGGCCGGCCGCCTCGCAAGTGGCGATCAAGCAGTTGGGCACGAACGGCGGTGGGTTCTTCAACGTGAACTCGGCCCACCCGTTCGAGAATCCGACGCCCTTGTCCAACTTCCTGCAGGTGCTCGCGATCTTGTTGATCCCGGCCGCGTTCTGCTACACCTTCGGCGCGATGGTCGGCGACACCCGCCAGGGCTGGGCCATCTATGCCGCGATGACCTTCGTGTTCGTCGCCCTACTCGGCGTCGCGACCTGGGCGGAACAGACGGGAAACCCGCAGCTCGCGGCGCGCGGCGTAGACGACCGCGCGTCCGCGCTGCAGTCCGGCGGCAACATGGAAGGCAAGGAAGTGCGCTTCGGCATCGCCGCGTCCGCGCTGTGGGCGACGACGACGACCGCGGCGTCGAACGGGTCGGTCAACTCGATGCACGATTCGTACACGCCGCTCGGCGGCGCCGTGCCGATGTGGCTGATGCAACTGGGCGAGGTGATCTACGGGGGTGTCGGCTCGGGGCTCTACGGGATGCTCGTGTTCGCGATCATCGGCGTGTTCATCGCCGGGTTGATGATCGGGCGCACACCGGAATACCTCGGCAAGAAGCTCGAGGCCTTCGAGATCAAGATGGCGGCGATCGTCATCCTGGTGCCGCCGTTGTTCGTGCTCGCCGGCACCGCGCTCGCAGTGATGAGCGAGGCGGGACGCGCAGGCATCGCGAACCCGGGTGCGCACGGCTTCTCCGAGATCCTGTACGCGCTGTCGTCGGCGGGCAACAACAACGGCAGCGCGTTCGCGGGCTTGTCGGCGAATACGCCGTTCTACAACACGTTGCTCGGCGTCGCGATGTGGTGTTCGCGTTACTGGCTGGCGATTCCCGTGCTGGCGATCGCCGGCAGCCTTGCCGCCAAGAAGACGGTGCCTTCCGGCCCCGGCACGCTGCCGACGCATACGCCGCTGTTCGTCGCGCTGCTGATCGGCACCGTGCTCGTCGTCGGCGCACTCACCTTCGTGCCCGCGCTGGCGCTCGGTCCGATCGTCGAACACCTGCTGTTGTATCCGGCACGCTGACTTTCACGCAGCGCACCCGAACTCCGACCTGAATCGAGCTCAAGCTTATGTCGACCTCATCGCTGTCTTCCTCGCAACGCAGCCCGCTGTTCAACGCCGCCATCGCACGTGCGGCATTGCTCGACAGTCTGAAGAAACTCTCGCCGCGCCAGCAGTTGCGCAACCCGGTGATGTTCGTCGTCTATGTCGGCAGCGTGTTGACCAGCGTCCTGTTCGTGCAGTCGATCGGTGCGGGAGACACCGCCGATGCCCCGCCCGCGTTCATTCTCGCGATCACGCTCTGGCTCTGGTTCACCGTGCTGTTCGCGAATTTCGCCGAGGCGGTGGCCGAAGGCCGCAGCAAGGCGCAAGCCGCCTCGCTGCGCGGAGCGAAGAAGGACGTGCGGGCGAAGAAGCTGGTCGAGGCGAAGCGCGATTCGGCACGGATGGATGCCGCCGGCAGCACCCTGCGTCGTAACGACATCGTGCTCGTCGAAGCCGGCGATTACGTGCCCGCCGATGGCGAGGTGATCGAAGGCGTGGCCTCGGTCGACGAGAGCGCGATCACCGGTGAGAGCGCCCCGGTGATCCGCGAGAGCGGCGGCGACTTCTGCTCGGTGACCGGCGGCACGCGGGTGCTCTCCGACTGGATCATCGTGCGGGTGACAGTCAATCCCGGCGAAGCCTTCCTCGACCGGATGATCGGCATGGTCGAAGGTGCGAAGCGCCAGAAGACCCCGAACGAGATCGCGCTGACGATCCTGCTGGTCGCGATGACGCTCGTGTTCCTGCTCGCCACCGTCACGCTGCTGCCGTTCTCGAGCTACGCGGTCGACGTCGCCGAGGAAGGATCGGTGATCAGCATCACCGTGCTCGTGGCGCTGCTGGTGTGTCTGATTCCGACGACGATCGGCGGCCTGCTGTCGGCGATCGGCGTCGCCGGCATGGGACGCATGCTCGCGGCGAACGTGATCGCGACCTCGGGGCGCGCGGTCGAGGCGGCCGGGGACGTCGACGTGCTGCTGCTCGACAAGACCGGCACGATCACGCTCGGCAACCGGCAGGCCTCGGCGCTGGTGACCGCCCCGGGCGTCGACGCGCAGGCGTTGGCCGATGCCGCGCAGCTCGCCTCGCTCGCCGACGAAACGCCCGAAGGCCGGAGCATCGTCGTGCTGGCGAAGCAGAAGTACGGGTTGCGCGAACGCGATCTCGGTGGCCTCGGCGCGACGTTCGTGCCGTTTTCGGCACAGACCCGGATGAGCGGCGTCAATGTCGAGGGCCGTGAGGTGCGCAAGGGCGCCACCGACGCGATCCGCGCCTATGTGGAGAGCCACGGCGGGCGCTTTCCCGAGCAGGTGATGGTCGCCGTCGAGACCGTCGCCAAACGCGGCTCTACACCGTTGCTCGTCGCCGAGACGCCCTCCGGTGGCCAGGCCCGCGTGCTCGGGGTCATCGAGCTCAAGGACATCGTCAAGGGCGGCATCAAGGAGCGCTTCTCGGAACTGCGCCGGATGGGCATTCGCACGGTGATGATCACCGGCGACAACCGGCTCACCGCTGCGGCGATCGCGGCCGAAGCGGGGGTCGACGATTTCCTGGCCGAGGCGACGCCGGAGGCGAAGCTGAAGCTGATCCGCGACCAGCAGGCGCAGGGTCGGCTGGTCGCGATGACCGGTGACGGGACCAACGATGCGCCGGCGCTCGCGCAGGCCGATGTCGCGGTCGCGATGAACAGTGGCACCCAGGCGGCGAAAGAAGCCGGCAACATGGTCGATCTCGACTCGAATCCGACCAAGCTGATCGAGATCGTCGAGACCGGCAAGCAGATGCTGATGACCCGGGGTGCGCTGACGACGTTCAGCATCGCCAACGACGTCGCCAAGTACTTCGCGATCATTCCGGCCGCGTTCGCGACGACCTACCCGGTGCTCGATACGCTGAACGTGATGCAGCTCGCGACGCCGGCCTCGGCGATCCTGTCGGCGGTGATCTTCAACGCGTTGATCATCGTCGCCCTGATTCCGCTCGCCCTGACCGGCGTGCGCTACCGCGCGATCGGTGCCGCCGCGCTGTTGCGTTCGAACATGCTGGTCTACGGCCTCGGCGGGCTCATCGTGCCGTTCATCGGGATCAAGCTGATCGACCTGCTGCTGGTCGCCTTCAATCTCGCGTAGCGCAGCGGCTCATCACAGCCCCGCATTGCAGCCACACCCTCCCAGGACCGAACATGTTCAAAGAACTGAAGACCGCCTTTCTGATGCTGCTCGTGTTCACCCTGATCACCGGGGTCGCGTATCCGTTGCTGGTGACGGTGTTCGCGCAGGTTGCATTCAACGATGCCGCCAACGGCAGCCTGATCATGCGTGACGGCAAGGCCGTCGGCTCGCGCCTGCTCGGACAGCCGTTCAGCGATGCGGGCTACTTCTGGAGCCGGCCGTCGGCCACCGGCCCGATGCCGTACAACGGTGCCGCGTCGAGCGGCTCGAACCAGGGTCCGCTCAGCCCCGCGCTGCACGAGGCAGTGGAGGGACGGCTCGCCGCACTGCGCGAGGCCAGCAGCCCTGCCGATGCCGCGACCGCCGTGCCGGTCGACCTAGTCACCGCGTCGTCGAGCGGGCTCGACCCGCATATCAGTCCGGCCGCAGCGCGCTACCAGATCGAACGAGTTGCCACCACGCGCAAACGCCCGGCCGAACAGATCGCAGCGCTGGTCGCGCAACACACCGAGCCGCGCTGGCTCGGCCTGCTCGGCGAACCCCGCGTCAACGTGCTCGAACTCAACCTCGCACTGGATGGGTTGAGCGCAAAATAACGCGATGAGCGACGAACGGCCCGACCCCGACGCCCTGCTGGAGAAGGTTCGGCTCGAAGCGGCGCGCGCCGCACGCGGCCGGCTCAAGATCTTCTTCGGTGCGGCAGCCGGCGTCGGCAAGACCTACGCGATGCTGCAGGCCGCCCAGGCGCGCCGCGCCGAGGGCGTCGATGTCGTCGTCGGTTACGTCGAAGGGCATCAGCGTCCCGAGACGAACGCACTGCTGACGGGGCTCGAGCAGATGCCGACCCGCCGCGTCGTGCGCGAAGGCGCGACCCTCGCGCAGAACGTGCGCGAGTTCGATATCGATGCCGCGCTGGCGCGCAGGCCGACGCTGATCCTGGTGGACGAGCTCGCGCACACCAATGCCGCGGGTTCGCGGCATCCGAAGCGTCATCGCGACATCGAGGATCTGCTCGAGGCGGGCATCGACGTCTACACCACCGTCAATGTGCAACACCTCGAAAGCCTGAACGATGTGATCGAACAGGTCACCGGGGTGCGGGTGCGCGAGACGGTTCCGGACTCGCTGATCGAAGCGGCCGATGAAGTCGAACTGATCGACCTGCCGCCCGACGAACTGCTCGCCCGGTTACGCGAAGGCAAGATCTACCTTCCCGGGCAGGCGCAGCAGGCGGTCGCGAACTTCTTCCGCAAGGGCAACCTGCTCGCGTTGCGCGAACTCGCCCTGCGCAGCACCGCCGACCGTGTTGACCAGCAGGTACGTTCGTATCGCGAAGACAACGCGATCGAGGACGCGTGGCCGGTGCGCGAACGGATCCTCGTCTGCCTGGTGCCGGGGCCGTTCGGCGAAAAGCTGGTGCGCTCGGCCAAGCGGCTGGCCAGCCTGCTGCGCGCACCCTGGATCGGCGTGCACGTCGAGACGCCGCGCAACCTCGATGCGTCGCCGGCCGAGCGCGAATCGGTGCTGCGCACGCTGCGCCTGGCCGAGTCGCTCGGGGCCGAGACGATCACGCTGACCGGGGAGGCCGAGTTCAGCGACGACCTGCTCGAGTTCGCCCGCGCGCGCAACGTCACGCGCATCCTGCTCGGCAAGCCGACCCGCACCGGCTGGCGGCGCTGGTTGTTCGGGTCCGTCGTCGACTCGCTCGTCGCGGCGAGCGACGACATCGAAGTCCATGTAGTGGGTGGCGAGCCGACTCCGGCACCGGGTACGCAGCCGTTCCTGGCGCGCTCTACCCAGTACCTCGGCCTCGAGCCGCCGTCGGCGGCCGCGCAGCAGAGCCCGCGCCGGCGCTGGGCAGGCTTCGGCTGGGCAGTCGTCGCCACCGTCGGCAGTTCGCTGGTCGCGTGGCCGATGTGGAGCTTGTTGGATTTCACAACCGTCGAGATGATCTATCTGCTCGGCGTCGTCGTGGTCGCCGTCTATTGCGGTCGCTGGCCGTCGATCGTCGCGGCGATCCTCGGCGTACTCGCCTTCAACCTGATCTTCGTGCCGCCGTACTGGACGTTCGCGGTCGATGACCCGCGCTACATCGTGACGTTCGGCGTGATGCTGGTGCTCGGACTGGTGATCAGCTCGTTGACTGCGAGCGTGCGTCGGCAGGCACGGGTCGCCGGTCACCGCGAACGGCGCACGGCGGCGCTGTATGCAATGACGCGCGAGCTCGCGGCAATCCGTGATCGCGATGCGATGCTCGATCGCGCCGTTCACCACGTGTCGGAGGTGTTCGACGCGCAGGCGGTGGTGCTGCTGCCCGACGCCGCGCGTCATCTCGAACACCCCCGTGCCCTGTCCCTCTCCGGTTCGCTGCGCGGGGCCGATCTGTCGATCGGTCAATGGGTGCTCGACCACTCGCGGATGGCAGGCCTCGGCACCGATACCCTCGCCGGCACCGACACCCTGTTCCTGCCGCTCGCCGGCAGTGCCGGGACCGTGGGCGTGCTGGCACTGCTGCCGGCCGATGCGCGACGCACTTTGTCACCGGAGCAGTTGCACCTGCTCGAGACCTTCGCGAGCCAGATCGCCGTCGCGCTCGAGCGTGAACAGCTGACGCTCGAGGCGCGCGACGCCGAGCTGAAGGCGAGCACAGAACGGCTGCGCAACGCGCTGCTGGCGGCGATCTCGCACGACATGCGCACGCCGCTGTCCGTGGTCGCAGGCGCGGCCAGCACCCTGGCCGAATCCGAAGGACGCCTCGATCCGGTCGCACGCCGCGAACTCGCTGAATCGATCGTCGACCAAGCGCACCGGATGACGCGTCTGATCGAAAACATCCTGCGCATGACGCGGCTCGAATCCGGCAGCGTGGAACTCGACCGGCAGTGGTATCCGCTCGAAGAGCTGATCGGCAGTGTGCTCACCCGGCTGCGCGGTCCGATCGGCGAGCGCGCGATCGAGGTCGATCTGGCGCAAGCGCGCGGGCTGGTCGAACTCGACGGCGTGCTGTTCGAAGAGGTACTGGCGAACCTGCTCGAGAATGCGTTGCGCTACACGCCCGCGGGGTCCCCGATCCGGCTCCATGCGAGCACGACCGATTCGACGGTGACCCTCGTTGTCGAAGATCGCGGACCCGGGTTTCCGCCGGGTGACGAAGAACGCGTGTTCGAGAAGTTCG
>JACMMK010000100.1 GCA_014379045.1 Burkholderiales bacterium | reverse complement strand
TGGGTGCACAGCGACGCGGTGCAGGCGCTGGGCAAGATTCCCATCGACTTCGAGCGCCTCGGCGTGCACGCGCTGACGGTGTCCGCGCACAAGTTGCGCGGCCCGAAGGGGGCCGGCGCGCTGGTGCTCGACAAGCGCATCGAATTGAAGCCGCTGCTGCACGGCGGGGGGCACGAAGCAGGCATGCGTTCGGGCACTGAGAATGTGCCGGCGATCGTCGGCTTCGGGGCGGCCTGCGAGCTGGCTATCGATCGCCTCGGCGCCTATGTGGCGCACACGGCGCGGCTGCGCGACCTGCTCGACGCCCGATTGGTGGAACTCGGTGCCAGGGTGTTCGGGCGCGCGGCGCCGCGGATTGCCAACACGACGTATTTCGCGCTCGACGGCATCGACGGCGAGACGCTGGTGATCGAACTCGATCGAAGCGGCTATGGCGTGGCGAGCGGGTCGGCGTGCTCGAGCAAGAGTACCGAGCCGTCGGCGACGCTGCTGGCGATGGGCGTGGCGCCCGAGGTCGCACGCGGTTCGGTCCGGGTCAGCCTCGGGCCCGACAACGATGAACTACAGATCCGTGAGTTTGCCGGCGCGGTGGCGGCGGTCGCGGGCCGGCTGCGCCGGTTGACGGCGATGGCGGTTTGACGCGTACGGCAGGCGGCGTGCGTGGCATCGTACGTGGCGCCCTGAATGCGCCAGCTTCACCTGAACAGACGAAGGAACGACGATGGCGATCAACTTGACCGAAAACGCAGCGCGGCATATCCGCAGTCAGGTCGCAAAGGCGGGCGGCGTGGCGCTCAGACTGGGCATCAAGAAAGTCGGCTGCTCCGGGCTGGCCTACACGTTCGACATCGCCAAGGCGATCGGACCGGACGACGAGATCTTCCTGTCGCAGGATACGCAGGTGCTGATCGAACGGAAGAATCTGCCGTTCCTCGATGGCACCTCGGTCGATTTCGTGCGCAAGGGGCTGAACGAAAGCTTCCGGTTCGACAATCCAAACGCGAAGAGCGAATGTGGATGCGGTGAGTCGTTCAATGTCTAGGGTAGGGAGTGAGGCCTGCGACCGCGGGCAACCTTCGCTGGCAGCGTCGTCCAGAGCGTCGGGACACGCCCGGTATTCTTGACTGAATTGGTCAACAATCGGATAATTTCGACGGTTCCAGCAGGGAACGCCGAGCAAGTTTCCCCCGGGTGCCAGGCCGACCGCGCGGGACTTTTCGGGCCAACCCCGATCTTACGGAGCGATGCATGAGCGCAGTGCTGCAGCAACTCGTCAGTCAGCCTTACAAGCATGGATTCGTCACCGATATCGAGTCGGAGACGGCGCCGCGCGGGCTGTCGGAAGACGTCATCCGGATGATCTCGTCGAAGAAGGCGGAACCCGACTGGCTGCTCGAGTTCCGGCTCGAGGCGTATCGGCATTGGCTGACCATGACCGAGCCGACGTGGCAGAACGTCACGCATGCCCCGATCGACTACCAGGACATCATCTACTACTCGGCGCCGAAGTCGAAGAAGAAGCTCGCCTCGATGGACGAGGTGGATCCGGAGCTGCTGCGTACCTTCGAGAAGCTGGGCGTGCCGATGAACGAGCGCGCGGCGCTGGCCGGTGTCGCGGTCGACGTGATCTTCGATTCGGTGTCGGTGGCCACGACGTACAAGCAGAAGCTCGCCGAAGTCGGCATCGTGTTCTGCTCGATCTCCGAAGCCGTGCGCGAGCACCCTGACCTGGTGAAGCGTTACATGGGCAGCGTGGTACCCCCGTCGGACAACTTCTACGCCGCACTCAATTCAGCGGTGTTCACCGACGGCTCGTTCGTGTTCATTCCGAAGGGCGTCAAATGCCCGATGGATCTGTCGACCTACTTCCGGATCAACACCCAGGATTCCGGCCAGTTCGAGCGCACGCTGATCATCGCCGAAGACGATGCGTCGGTCAGCTATCTTGAAGGGTGCACCGCGCCCAAGTTCGACACCAACCAGCTGCACGCGGCGGTGGTCGAGCTGGTGGCACTCGATCGCGCCGACATCAAGTATTCGACGGTGCAGAACTGGTACGCAGGCGACGAGAACGGCATCGGTGGCATCTACAACTTCGTGACTAAACGCGGCCTGTGCCAGGGCGTGGACTCGAAGATTTCGTGGACCCAGGTCGAGACCGGGTCGGCGATCACGTGGAAGTATCCGAGCTGCGTGCTGCTGGGCGACGGGTCTTCGGGTGAGTTCTATTCGGTTGCTTTGACCAATCACCTGCAACAGGCCGATACCGGTACCAAGATGATTCACATCGGCCGCGACACGCGCAGCAAGATCGTGTCGAAGGGCATTTCGGCCGGGCGTTCGAACAACAGTTATCGGGGACTGGTCAAGGTGGGCGCGAAGGCGCAGGGCGCGCGCAACTATTCGCAATGCGATTCGCTGTTGATCGGCGACAAGTGCTCGGCGAACACGTTTCCGTACCTGACCGTGCAGAACGCCGCGAGCGTCGTCGAACACGAGGCCACGACGTCGAAGATCGGCGAGGAACAACTGTTCTATTTCGCGCAGCGCGGCATCGACACCGAGCAGGCCGTCTCGATGATCATCAACGGTTTCTGTCGCGATGTGTTCATCCATCTGCCGATGGAATTCGCGGTCGAGGCGACGAAGCTGCTCGGCCTCAAGCTCGAAGGGTCGGTAGGATGATCACGGCCGATGCGAAAGTGATCCTCGAGGTGCGCGACCTCACCGCTTCGGTCAACGGCGTGCCGATCCTGAAGGGGTTCGATCTCACCGTGCGTGCCGGCGAAGTGCACGCGATCATGGGGCCGAACGGCTCCGGCAAGAGCACGTTCTCCAAGGTGCTCGCCGGCCACCCGGCCTATGTCGTGACCGGCGGCGAGGTGTCGTTCGACGGGCGCACGCTGCTCGATCTGTCGGCCGATGCACGTGCGCGCGCCGGGCTGTTCCTGGCGTTCCAGTATCCGGTCGAGATTCCCGGCGTCACCAACAGCGCATTTCTGCGCCTGGCCTACAACACCAAGGCCACGCACGAGGGTCGCGACGAACTCGATCCGCTCGAGTTCGACGATCTGGTGCGCGAGAGGGCGAAGCTGGTCGAGATGGACCCGAGCTTTCTCGATCGCAGCGTCAACGACGGGTTTTCCGGCGGCGAGAAGAAGCGCAACGAGATTCTGCAGATGGCGATCCTCGAGCCCAGACTGGCGATTCTCGACGAGACCGATTCGGGGCTCGACATCGATGCGCTGCGCATCGTCGCCCGTGGCGTGAACACGCTGGCCGATGCCGGCAATGCGATGGTGATGATCACGCACTATCAGCGACTGTTGACCTACATCGTTCCTGACCACGTGCACGTGATGGTCGACGGGCGCATCGTCAAGAGCGGCGACGCTTCGCTCGCACTCGAACTCGAGCGCCGCGGCTACGAGTGGGTGACCGAGCTGCCCGGCGAGGGGCGCGAACACCACGGCGAGCGCGCCGCGCGTCCGGCGGCCTGAGCGATGGGCAACATGATCGGCACCGAGGCGATTCCCTTCGCGGCGCTTGGCAAGGCCCCGCCGATGGCAGGCGCACTCGTCGACGCGCGCGCGTCGTGGGTGGCTGAGATCGCCGCGCGCGCGCAGCCTGCGGCGCGCACTTTGCAGGTTCCCACGCCGCGCGACGAGGCCTGGCGCTTCACCGACCTCGGATCGATAGCGCGCCAGTCTTTCATGATCGACGGGTCATCGGCGGTGCCGCCGATCGCGCTCGATCAGCTCGAACCGTTCATGATCGACGAGGCGCGGGGCGCGCGCCTGGTGTTCGTCGATGGCGTGTTCGCTCAGGAACTCTCGTCGTCGGGGTCGGTTTCGGCGGGCGTGCGGATCGAGCCGCTGTCGGGCATGGCAGTCGGGGCGGGCAGCCCCTCGACGGCGGCAGGCGCACGG
>JACMMK010000099.1 GCA_014379045.1 Burkholderiales bacterium | reverse complement strand
GCGTGTCTGGCTCTCTCGCGCCCTCGTCGTCATGGGCGCTTCGGTCGGCTCGCCGGCGCGCTCGATCGCGGCGGGGAGCGGTCAGCGAAGAGATCCCGGTCTCTGGCGAGGATCACGCGCGCAGCGGTGAACAGCGACGTGGTTCTCGAGTTGGCCGGGGATCGGAACTTCAACCGCGTCGAAGGAGTCAACCGGCGAATTCCGCGGTCGCGCTCAACGCCACGGCGCCGGTGTCGTCCTGCGCCCATAGCGTCGCCGACCTTCCGTCGCCGGCGGGCTCGCCGCAGAGCGTGATCGCGCGTCCCACGAAAAGAGGCATGACGTTGCGCGAAGAGAGTCGACGCAACGGGCGCGCCGCATTCGCCCGCGCCAGCTCGAACACGAGCAGCGTCGTCAGTCCACCGTTCATCACCAGCGCGGGATAACCCTCGGTACCGGTGACGTACGGCTGATCGTAGTGGATGCGATGGCCGTTGAAGGTCAGCGCGGAGTAGCGGAACAGCATCACCGGATCGGGTGTCACGACGTGTTTCCACACCGCGTTGCCAGGGGCCGGCTGCGCAGCAGGGGCTGCTTTCGGCGCGTTCGGGTCGGGCTCGTCGCGATACACGATGTCCTGTTCTTCGACGATCGCGAGTCCGCGTGCGGTCGACATCTCGGTGCGTACCGTCACGAACACCATCTGACCCGACCGGCCCGCCTTCGGCGTCACGCTCTGGATCACCGATTCGCGCCGCACCTCGTCGCCGACACGCAGTTCGCCTTCGAAGGCGATGCGCTTGCCGGCGAACATCCGGCGTGGCAGCGGCACCGGCGGCAGGAAGTCGCCGCGTTCAGGGTGGCCATCGGGACCGATCTGCGAATGACGCACGACGCGCGGAAAGAGGATCGAGTGCCAGCCGATCGGCAACGGATCGCCCGCCTTCGGGCGCGGATCGTCGCGATCGAGCGTCGCGGCGAGCCTTTGCACCGACGGTATCGTCACGTAATCGATATCGGACTCGCGGTTCCCGATCCAGTCGGCCAGTCGTTCGAGTGCCTGCGTCATGAACTGCCCATCATCGTTGAAGTCGACTTTCCTGCGCCCCTACTCGGCGGCGATCTTCGCGGTCTTGATCACCTCGCCCCAATACGTGAGTTCCTGCGCGATCGTTCTGGCGAACGCCGTCGGGTCCTGGAACACTGCGAACGCGCCCTGCGAGTCGGCCTTCTCGCGAAACTCCTTGCTCTCGACCGCCTTGCGCAGTTCGTCCGCCAGCCGCTTGACGACGTCCTGTGGAATGCCCGCCGGGCCGAGCACTCCGAACCACGACGCGACTTCATACTTCGGAAACCCGGCCTCGGCGGCGGTAGGCACGTTCGGCATCGACGGGTGACGCGCGCGCGCCGCATACGCGATTGCGCGCAATCGACCCGCCTGTACCTGCTGGATCACCCCCGGCGGCGTCGTGATGAAGATGTCGATGTTGCCGCCCATCAGATCGACCACCGCTGGCCCGCTGCCCTTGTACGGCACATGCACCATCCTGCCGCCGGCCTGCTGTTCGAGGATCTCGCCGGCGAGATGCTGGATCGATCCCGACCCCGCCGAGCCGTAACTCACCTTGCCCGGCGTCGCGCGGATCAGATCGACCAGTTCCTTCAACGTCGTCACCTTCGTCGACGGCCCGACCGCGATCACCTGCGGGGCATAGAGCGCGAGGCCGATCGGCTGGAAATCCTTGATCGGATCCCATTTGAGCCCTTTGAACAAATGCGGATTACCCACGTGGTAGCCGGAGAACTGCACGAGCAGCGTGTAGCCGTCGGGCTTCGCGCGCGCGACCAGTTCGGTGCCGATGTTGCCGGAAGCGCCACTGCGGTTTTCGACGATCACCGGTTGCCCGAGCCCCTTCGACAACGGATCCTGCAACAGCCGCGCGGTGAAGTCGGTCGAACCCCCGGGCACGGTGGGCACGATCAACGTCAACGGCCGCGCCGGGAAACCCTGCGCGAGCACGATCGTGGACATACCGAGCATCGCCCCGGCGATCAGCATTCTCATCGTTCACACTCCTCGGTTCGCGCACCCGCCGGACTTTGTATCCGGTCTGTCGGTGCCGGTCCTCAAGCACTGCCAACGCACGGCGCGGCAACAACACGCGCATCCGCGCAGCCACACGCGCACTAAAGATACTCCGAGATCTCGATCAGGTTGAGATCCGGATCCCGAACATACACCGAACGGATTCGTCCGGTCGCGCCGGTACGCGGCGATGGACCTTCTACGATCGGTACGCCCGCGGTTCGGAAGTTTTCGATCACCTCGTCGAGAGGCACGGCGGCGATCAGGCACAGGTCGAGCGCGCCCGGCACCGGCAGGTGCGCCCTCGGGACGAACTCCGCGCCCTTCACATGCAGGTTGATCTTCTGCGCGCCGAAGCGGAATGCGATCCGCCCGCCGGGCAGCGCCGCACTCTGTCCGAAGCGCTCGAGCTGCATGCCGAGCACGCCGGTATAGAACGCGATCGCGCGCTCGGGGTCGGTGGTGGTCAACACCAGATGGTCGAGCCGGTCGATCACCGCGACGCTCCCGCGGCATCGACCTCGCGCTTGAGCGCGCGCGTGCGCACTTCGTCGAACCAATCCGGCACCGGGTGCAGGTCGAGGCGTCTGCCCGCCTTGGCCACCTGGCCCGGCACCTCGTGTCCGACCAGCTCACGCAGTGCACGCGCGCACGCGAGCAGTCGGTCGAGATCGACGCCGGTCGCATACCCCTGCAGCGCGAGCAGATGCGCGAGATCCTCGGTGCAGACGTTGCCGGTCGCACCCGGGGCATACGGACAACCGCCCAGACCGCCGAGCGAGGCATCGAAACGATCGACGCCGGCGGCGAGCGCCGCCATCACATTGGCAAGCCCGATGCCGCGCGTGTTGTGCCCGTGCAGCGTCAGCCGCGCGTGAGGGAAGCGCGCGCGGTACTGGAGACAGAGCGCCGTCACCTGCGCCGGAAACGCCATGCCGGTGGTGTCGCAGAGCGAGATGCCATGCGCGCCGGCGTCGATGAAGCGCGCCGCATAGTCGAGCACCACGTCTTCAGGCACGTCGCCCTCCATCGGGCAGCCGAACGTGCATGACAGCGACACGTTCACCGGCACGCGTGCGCCATCGGCCACGCGCATCACCGCGAGCAGCTGCGCCACCGATTGCGCGCGCGTCATCCGCAGGTTGGTGAGGTTGTGCGTCTCGGAGCAAGACAGCACCAGGTTGAACTCGTCGGGAGGTGAAGCGAGCGCGCGCTCGACCCCGCGCACGTTCGCGACCAGCACCGCGTAGTCGACGCCGGGAACGCGTTCGATCCGGCGCATCACCTCGTCGGCATCGGCGAGCATCGGGATCGCCTTCGGCGAGGTGAACGATGTCGCCTCGATCTTCGCGAGCCCGGTGCGCGACAGGCGATCGATGAATGCGACCTTGGCATCGGTCGGCACGAACGCGGCTTCGGCCTGCAGCCCGTCGCGCATCGCGACTTCCTGCAGATAGACCCGTCCTCCGAGTCGGGCGGCATCGCTCTCGTTATCGGTATCGGGCATCAGCGCGGCTCCTGCGTGGCTTCAATGATGTTCTTCGCGCACAGCTCGGCGATCGTCGCATCGCTGACACCGAGTTCACGCAGCACTTCGACCGTATGCGCGCCGAGTGCGGGTGCCGCACGCGCTAGGCGCCCCGGCGTCAGCGACAGCTTCGGCACCACGCCCGGCACGTCGAGCGCGTCGCCCTCGGCGGTGGTGATGCGCTGGATCATGCCACGCGCCCGGTAGTGCGGATCCTCCGCGATGTCCTTCGCGGTGAAGATACGGCCCGCGGGAACGCGCGCGCGCGTAAGTCCCTCGAGCACCTCTGCGAGCGGACGGGTCGCCGTCCACGCGCCGATCGCCGCATCGAGCTCGGGTGCGCGGCGGGCGCGGCCGTCGTTCGAGGCGAGATCGGCGGCGTCGCGCAGGTCGGGACGCGCGATCAGGTCCATCAGGCGCCTGAAGATGCTGTCGCCGTTACCGCCGATCAGTACCGCGCCGTCAGCGCAGCGATACGCGTTGCTCGGCGCGATCCCCGGCAACGCACTGCCCGCCGGTGCGCGCACCACGCCGAACGCGCTGTACTCCGGCAGCAGGCTTTCCATGCAGTTGAACACCGCCTCGTACAGGGCGACATCGATCACCTGGCCCCGACCGCCGGGGGCCTTGCGGTGATACAGCGCGAGCAGCACGCCGATCACGCCATGGAACGCGGCGAGCGTGTCGCCGATCGACACGCCGACGCGCACCGGCAGACGCTCCGGCTCACCCGACAGATGGCGCAACCCGCCCATCGCTTCGGCGATCACGCCGAACCCGGGCCGGTCGGCGTACGGACCATCCTGCCCGTAGCCGGAGATACGCAGCATCACGAGGCCCGGATTGCTAAGCGCGAGCGCGTCGTAACCGAGTCCCCAGCCTTCGAGCGTGCCCGGCTTGAAATTCTCGATGATCACGTCGGCTTCGGTCGCGAGCCGGCGACAGAGATCCTGCCCCGCCGGCGTGCGCAGGTCGAGCGCGACCGAACGCTTGTTGCGCGATTGCACCTGCCACCACACCGAGGTGCCGTTGCGCAGCAGTCGCCACTTGCGCAACGGGTCGCCGGCGCCGGGCGGCTCGATCTTGATCACCTCGGCGCCGAACTCGCCCAACATCTTGCCGGCGAACGGGCCGGCAATGAGCTGGCCGAGCTCCAACACCTTGATGCCGGCGAGCGGCAGCGGGGATGACCCGGACGCAGGGTCCGGCGAGGACGAGATGGACAAGGACGGATCGATCATCGCAGGGGGCGTCGACGCGCAGCGGTCATGACTGTGCCCTAAGCTACACCAATGCACACCGTATGCGCACGCCGACACCGCCGCCCCGGCTGGCTGGCTGCGCTGCTGGCGGTGACCCTGCTCTGCAGCGTTGCCGGTACGCGGGCGCAAGATGTCGCATTGCGCTACCTGG
>JACMMK010000098.1 GCA_014379045.1 Burkholderiales bacterium | reverse complement strand
CCTGGATGTCGGCGGCGATCGCGAAGCCCGAGAGGTTCGGAGTCGTGCGGTCGTCAAAGGGATCGAGCGTCAGGAAAATCACGCCGGAGTTCGAGCTCACCGCGAAACCGCTGATGCTCAGTCCAGGGAAGGCGACGCTGTGCTCCACGCCCGGCTGATCGAGGGCGATCTGGGACATGCGGCGGATCACGGCATCCGTGCGCTCGAGCGAGGCACCGTCGGGCAGTTGCGCCATGGCGACGAGGTACTGCTTGTCCTGCGCCGGCACGAAGCCCGTGGGAACGTGGCTGAAGCTCCAGGCCGCCAGGCCGACCAGGCCGACGTAGATCAAGAGGGCCACGGCCGATTTGCGGATCAGGCCGGCGACGCTCCTGCCGTAGAGTTCGCCGCTGCGCTCGAAGATGCGATTGAACGGGCGGAAGAACCAGCCGAGCAGCTTGTCCATCCCTCGCGCGAGCACATCTTTTTTCGCGTCGTGCGGCTTCAAGAGCAGCGCGCACAAGGCCGGCGAGAGGGTCAGCGAGTTGAACGCGCTGATCGCGGTCGAGATGGCGATCGTGATCGCGAACTGCTTGTAGAACTGGCCGGTCAACCCGCTGATGAAGGCCGTCGGGATGAACACCGCCGCGAGCACCAGGGCCGTGGCGACAATCGGGCCGGTGACCTCCTTCATCGCCTGCACCGTCGCGTCGTAGGGAGAGAGTCCCAGCGCGATGTTGCGCTCGACGTTCTCCACCACCACGATCGCGTCGTCGACGACGATGCCGATCGCGAGCACGAGGCCGAACAGCGACAGCGCGTTGATCGAGAACCCGGCCATCAACATCACCGCGAATGTACCGACGACCGACACAGGTACGGCAATTAACGGGATGATCGACGCGCGCCAGGTCTGCAGGAACAGCACGACCACCAGCACCACCAGCAGCACCGCTTCCAGCAACGTGATGACCACCTCCTCGATCGAGGCGCGGGTGAACTGCGTCGGGTCGTACACGACCGAGTAGTCCATGCCCTCGGGGAAGTTCTTCTTCAACTCGGCCATCGTCTTGCGCACGTTGGTCGACAGTTGCAGCGAGTTGGATCCCGGCGCCTGAAAGATGGGAATGGCCGCGGCCGGCTTGTTGTCGAGCAGACTGCGCAGCGAGTAGTCGCCAGCGGCCAGTTCGACCCGTGCCACGTCGCGCAGGCGCACGATCGAGCCGTCGGTCCCGGTCTTGATGATGATCTCGCCGAACTCCTCTTCGCTGCTCAAGCGCCCGCGCGCGTTGATCAGCAACTCGAACGACGAGGTGCCGTTGGAGGGCTGACTGCCGACGACCCCGGCGGCGACCTGGACGTTCTGCTCGCGGATCGCGCGCACGACGTCGCCCGCGGTAAGCCCGCGCGAGGCGACCTGTGTCGGGTCGAGCCAGATGCGCATCGCGTAGTCGCCACCGCCGAACAACGCCACGTTGCCGACGCCTTCGATGCGCGCGAGCACGTCCTTCACGTTGAGCACCGCGTAGTTGCGCAGGTACACGGTGTCGTAGCGGTTGTCCGGCGACACCAGGTGAACGACCATCGTCAGGTCGGGCGAACTCTTCTGCGTCGTCACCCCGAGCGTACGTGTGGCCTCGGGCAACCGCGGCAGCGCCTGCGCAACCCGGTTCTGCACCTGCACCTGCGCCTGATCGACATCGGTGCCGACCTTGAACGTGACCGTCAGCTGCAACGATCCGCTCGATGTCGACTGCGAGCTCATGTACAGCATGTTCTCGACGCCGTTGATCGCGTTCTCCAACGGCGAGGCGACGGTCTCGGCCAGCACCTTCGGGTTCGCGCCCGGGAACTGGGCGATCACCTGCACCGAGGGCGGCACGACTTCCGGATACTCCGAGATCGGCAGGAACCACACCGCGATCGCGCCCGCGACGAAGATCAGCAACGAGATCACCGCTGCAAAGATCGGGCGATCGATGAATACCTTCGAGAGATCCATTGCCGGCGCCTACTTTTTCGCGTCGGCCGCGGGTTTCATCTCGCCCTTGGCTTCGGCCTTCTCGGGTGCCGCGCCCGGGGGCGCACCCTTCGCCGGCGGCTGCGGACGCTCTTTGGGATCCATCGGCACCAGCGTCGGCTTCACGGTCATGCCCGGACGTACCCGCTGCAGGCCGTCGACGATGATCGTCTCGCCGGGCTTCAAGCCCTCGCGGATCACGCGCAGGCCGTCGACCATCGGCCCCAGTTTCGCTTCACGATACAGCGCCTGCCCGTCGGGTCCGACGACCATCACGAAGCGCTTGTTCTGATCGGTGCCGATCGCGCGATCATCGATCAGCGTCGTCGTGTAGGTGCCGCTGCCGACCAGCTTCACACGCGCGAACAGTCCCGGGGTGAAACGACCGTCGCGATTGTCGACGAGCGCGCGCGCGAAGATCGTCCCGGTCTGTGGATTGACGCGGTTGTCGACGAACTCGACCGAGCCCTTGACCGGGAACCCTTCTTCGTTCGCCAGACCGACATAGACCGGGTTGTTCCTTGTCGTGCGCGAGCTCTTGCGCTCGCCGCGCCGTGCCAGATCGACGTACTTCAGATACACCTGCTCGTCGGCTTCGAATGTCACGTAGATCGGATTCAGCTTGACGATCGTGGTGAGCACGGTCTGCCCGGCGGTGACGAAGTTGCCCGCCGTGACCTCGGCACGACCGGTGCGCCCGGAAATCGGTGCCACCACGCGGGTGTAGCCGAGGTTCAGCCGTGCGGTGGCCAGCGATGCCTCGGCCGAACGTACCGCGGCCTCCGAGTCTTTCTCGCTCGACACGCGCTCATCGGACTCCTGCCGCGACACCGCGCCCGATTCGACCAGCTTGTCGGTGCGCGCACGCTCGTTGCGCGCGAGATCGAAGCGGGTGCGCACGCGCGCGAGTTCCGCTTCGGCACGCTTCACCTCGACCTGCAGCGGTTCGGGATCGATCAGGAACATCGCCGTACCCTGAGCGACATCGGAGCCCTGGTCGAAGGCGACGCGTTGCAGGTAACCCGACACGCGCGGCCGAAGTTCCACCTGCTCGATCGCCTCGACGCGGCCGACGAACTCGTCCCATTCATTGATCGAGCGCTCGAGCGCCTGCGCCACGGTCACCGGCATCGCCGGCGGCGGTCCGCCCTTTGCATCCTTCGCGCCCGGGGCACCTTTGGCATCGTCACCCCGACCGCACCCCGAAGCCGCCAGCACGAACAACAGCGCTGCGGCGGCGAGCCCGGGACGCACGCACGAGTATGCGCACTCGCGCAATGCAACGCGCGCTGTCTTCCACCTGTCTGGACGCATCGAGCCCCCTGATGACCATCGGTCTCGATCGTTGCGCCAACGCTGCGCGAACTCGGAAGACGATGGCAACATTATGCTGGGGTCGCTTGACACACTGCAACACGTTACCGCGGGGTAACCAAGTAACCATCCACGGCTATCATCCGGTCTTCTACATTCCGCATACGGTCCCGCTCATGGACATGCCGCCCGTCATCCCCCGCAAGCAAATGCCGAAGGCGCAAGTTGTCGCGCACAGCCCGTTCGACGCGCTCGAACCCTGTCCACTCGAACCGGCGTTGCGCTTCCTCGCCGGCACATGGACGGTGAAGATCATGTGGTACCTCGACTGCGGGCCGCGCGGCTTCGCCGATCTGCAGCGCGACCTGAGGCATATCTCACCAAAGGTGCTCTCCGAGCGCCTGAAGCAGATGGAGGCACGCGGGATCATCAGCCGCGCCCATCTCGACGAGCGTCGCCGATTCGTTCAGTACGCGTTGACGCCGTTCGGGCGCGAGTTCAAGCCCGTGCTGCAGTCGCTGTGCGAAGTGGCGCAGGGGATGAGTTGAACGCGGTCACCCCGTCGCGCCGGGCGCTGCAGGATCGTACCGTCGGCCGCTGCCGGAGGGAGCGCGCGGCACCGCGCCTCAGCTTGCCGCCATCAGTTCCGCCGCCCGCTTCACCGAGCGCACGATGTTGATGTAGCCGGTACAGCGGCAGATGTTGCCTCCCAGTCCGTCGACGATCTCGTCATCGGTCGGTCGCGGATTGCGCCGAAGCAGGTCGCTGACCGCCATCACCATCCCCGGTGTGCAGTAGCCGCACTGAAGGCCGTGACACTCGGAGAACGCCTGCTGCACCGGGTGCAGCGTGTCGCCGTCGGCCATGCCTTCGATCGTGGTCACTTTCGAACCGTTCGCCTGCACTGCGAGCAGCGTGCAGGATTTGATCGCGCGCCCGTCCAGATGGACGGTGCAGGCGCCGCACTGGGTGGTGTCGCAGCCCACATGCGTCCCGGTCAGGCCGACCGCGTCGCGGATGAAGTCCACCAGCAGCATGCGGTCCTCGACCTGTGCCGGGTGCGGGGTACCGTTCAGAGTGATTTCGATTCGAGTCATATCGGTCAGCCCAGCAGTTGATCGACCGCGCGCGCCGCCATTACGCGACAGAGCTGCGCGCGGTACTCACGGGTCGCGTGGATGTCCTCGGAGAAATGCGCGAGGTCGAGGGTGAGGCCGTCGAGCGTCGACGCGCTCATCGATTTCGTCAATGCGGTCTCTGCTTCGGCCCAGCGGAACACCCCATTGCCGCCGCCCGTGGCGGCGACGCGTATCCCGGCACCCGTGTCGACGACGAGCACGCCCGACATCGCATACCCGGTTGCCGGATGCTTGATCTTGGAGTAGCCGGCCCGCTTCGGCACGGGGAAGTGCACCCGGACGACGATCTCACCCTCATCGAGTGCGGTCGTGAACAGCCCCTGAAACCACGTGTCGGCCGCGATCTCGCGTCGATCGGTGACCACAGTCGCGCCCAGGCCGAGAATGGCGGCGGGATAATCGGCGGCCGGATCGTTGTTCGCGATCGACCCGCCGAGCGTGCCGAGGTAGCGCACCTGCGGGTCGCCGATGCCACCGGCGAGCTTCGCCAGCGCCGGGATCGCGGTGCGCACCACGGTCGACGTTGCCACCGCATCGTGCGTCGCGGCGGAGCCGATCACGAGCGTGTCGCCCTCGCGCGCGATCTGCTGCAGTTCGCCCAGCATCCCGACATGAACCAGATGCGAGGCCTGCGCCAGCCGCTGCTTCATCGTCGGCAGCAGGGTCATGCCACCGGACATCAAGCGTGCGTCGCTGTTCGCCGCGAGCACGCTCGCCGCATCCGCGACCGACTTGGGCCGCACGTACTCGAACTCGTACATATCGTCGTTCCTTCAGTGCGCGTTGGCGGAGGCGCCGATCGCGTGCCACACCCGGCTCGGCGTGAACGGCATGTCCATCGGCGGGCCGCCGAGCGGACGCATCGCATCGGCCATCGCGTTGGCGAGCGCCGAGATCGAACCGGTGCAACCCGACTCGCCGACGCCCTTGGCGCCGAGCGAGTTGATCTTGCTCGGCACGCAGTTCTCCTCGATCGTGACGTGGCGCACGTCACCGGCACGCGGCATCGCGTAGTCCATGAAGCTGCCGGTCATCAGCTGACCCGTCTGCTCGTCGTAGATCGCCTTCTCGCCGAACACCTGTCCGAAGCCCTGCAGGATGCCGCCGTGCACCTGACCCTCGACGATCGTGTGGTTCACCGCAAACCCGCAATCATCGACCGCGACATACGACAACACCTCGGTGAAACCGGTCTGCATGTCGATCTCGACCTCGGCGATGTGGCACCCGGTCGGGAACGTCGAGCCGATGCTGGCTTCCGCCTGCGTGCGCAGACCCTCTGCGCGCTGCGCCAGTTCGGCGAGCGTCGTCGACTTGCCGCTCGCGCGATCGGTCAGCGTGCCTGCGTGATACTCGACCTGCGAGGGTTCGGTATCGAACTGCGCGGCGGCGGCCGACTTCGCCACCTCGATCAACTTCAGTCCCGCCAGCTTGCACACGCTGCCGGCGCCGACGAGCGAGCGCGAACCGCCGGTGTGATTGCCGATCAACGTGCGGTCGGGGACACCCTCGTGCAGGAACACCCGCGCCGTATCCACGCCCATCGCCTCGGCGATGACCTGCGTGAACGTGGTCTCGTGTCCCTGCCCTTGCGAATGCGCGACGCTGTAGGCATGCACGCGACCCTGCGCATCGACTTCGATATCGACCTGATCCTTCGGGTACACGCCCGCACCGGTGTTCTCGATGAAACTCGCCATGCCGATGCCGCGCAGCTTCCCGCGCGCCCGGGCTTCCGCGCGCCGCGCCTTGAAGCCGTCCCAGTCCGCCAGTTTCACCGCCTTCTCCAGCGAGCCTGGCACATCGGTCGCTTCGTACACCGAACCGGTGGGTGTCTTGTACGGGAACTCGCCTGCGCCGATCAGATTGCGTCGACGCAGGTCAGCCGGGTCGAGGCCGAGCTTCGCCGCGGCCTCGTCGACGAGACGCTCGATCACGTAGTTCACGTCCGGGCGTCCGGCGCCGCGATAGGCAGCGATCGGTGAGGTGTTGGTGAAAGCCACGCGCCAGCGCCCATGCAGCGCCGCGATCTTGTACACCCCGGTCAGCAACACCACGGGATTGCGGGTGTGGCTCGAGGTGCCGGCGGCGGTGAGGAACGCGCCCATGTCGGCGATCCAGTCGAGTCGGATCGCGGTGAAGCGTCCGTCGCCGTCGACTGCGAGTTGGCCTTCGATCAGGTTACTGCGACCGTGATAGTCGCTGGCGAGGCATTCCGAACGCGTACCGATCCAGCGGATCGGTCGACCCAGTGCCTTCGCCGCCAGCATCACCGCGCAGTGCTCGGGGTATTGCGCGCTGCGATTGCCGAAGCTGCCGCCAACGTCCTGGGCATGCACCGTCACCTGGTCTTCGCGCACGCCCGCGGCGACGGCGATCTGCCGCTTCATCATGTTCACGCCCTGCGTGACCGAATACACATGGTAGTGATCACGCGTGGCGTCGTAGGTTGCGGCGCAGGTGCGCGGCTCCATCGGGTTCGGAATGATCCGGGTGCTGTCCACGCGCAGGCGCACCACCGTCGCCGCCGCCGCGAGCGCGGCATCGACCGCCGCCGAATCACCGGCCTCGGCGACCCAGGCCATGTTGTCGGGCGCGCATTCGTGCAGTTGCGGCGCCCCGGGTGCGAGCGCGCGCTCGGCATCGATCACATGCGGCAGATCTTCGTACTCGATCTGGATCGCTTCCAGCGCATCGAGCCCGGCCAGCACCGACTCGGCGACGACCATCGCGATCGGTTCGCCGACGAAGCGCACGCGCGCGTCGGCGAATGCCCCGCGCGGGGGAATGCGCGGGGTCTGCCCGTCGCTGCCCTTCAGCGTCAGCATGTGCAGCACCTGCGTCATGCCGGCGCGCTTGCCGTCCTCGGCGGTGAATACGCCGTGCACGCCGGGCATTGAGCGCGCGGCTTCGAGATCCAGCGACACGATGTTGGCGTGTGCGCGGTCGCTGCGCAGGAACACGGCGTGCAACTCGCCGTCGAACTTGCGATCGGCGGTGAACAGGCCGTGGCCGGTCACCAGCCGGCGATCTTCCTTGCGATGGAACGGCGCGTGGGGCGCGTGCGCATGATCGGGCATGGGCGGGCTCGGGCGTTGGTCGGCGGGACCCGGATTATCACTCACTCGCACGATGCTGCGCGACCCGGGGCGCAATTGCATGCTTCGAAGACCTCGGGCGCAGGCGGACCACGGGCGTTCCGACTGCGGCAGCCAGCGTAATCTGCCAGGCGTCGCGCGTTCTATCGAACCAGGTCGAACAGCTGCGTCGGGATCGGGATGTCGCCCTTGCCGTCGAAGCGCATCTGCGTGCCGCCCTCGTTCGCCCGCCCAACCAGGCGGTAGTCGACCTGACGCCGGTTGGTAAGATCGAGCACCTGACGGATCGCCCCACCGGTCGTGCCGATGGCAGGCAGTTCGATCAACTGCTCGCCGAAGCGCGGCACGACGATCGTCTGATCGCTGACACCGCGTGCAAACTGGCGACCGTTCAGCGTCAGATCGTAGACGAACCCGTCCAGCTTTACCGCCCGCTCGCTCGGGTTCTGAAAGCGCACGCGCAACGAATAGCGTTGCTCGAGCAGCGTCGCTTCGGCAATCGACACGCTGGCCAGGCTGACCCGCAACGCCTCGCTCTCGACCGTCGCACACCCGGCGCCGATCAACGCTGCGCTCAGGATGCCTGCTGCCACCAATGCATTACGTCGTCTCACCCAGTCGACTCCTCCGGCCCCCGTGGATCGGGCGCACTGGAACCGGGAACGCGAATGTCGCGCCTGCGCGCGTCTTTGTGTAGTTGCGGCTGCCTGGGCGCGGCTTCACGCGGCGACGTTGCGCAGGATCGCGATCCACTCGCGCACGTCAGCCAGGTGCTCGATCCGATCGACGCCGTCGACGAGGCGCTCGAGTGCCGCGGGCGGGAGCGCCGCGTCCCCCGCCTGGTGCAGCTTGGCGACGATATCGGCGCGGGTCAGCGGGTCGCCCGGGTCGCCGCGCGCCTCGCTCCGCTCGTCCCGGAAAATACGTCCATCGCGCAACGTCACCTCGAGCCTGACCGCGTTGCCGTCGAGCCCGGGGTCGAGCGCGATCGTCACGCGTTCACGCGCGAACGCATCGACGGCTGGATCCTGGTAGCGCGCAGGCTGGAACTGCTCGAGCCAGCAATGGCGGTCGTGCAGCACGATCGCGGTGATGTAGGGTGCCGAGAGCAATGCCTTGAACTTGTCGTTCCAGGCCAGCGTGCCATGCATATCGTAGACGGTCTTCGACAGTGCGACGGCGACCTTGGCCACGTCACCGGCCTGGAACGCGTGCGCATCGAGCAGCGCGAACAGTGCGGTGATCATCGCCTGCAGCGAACTGGCCGCCGGCCATCGACGCAGCGCGATCTGTTCGAGCGTCCAGGTGTCGCCTAACCCGGCAATGACCAGATCCGCGCGGCCGCCGTCCGAGTAGGTGCGGAAGATCCCGCCGTCCTCGTGCGCCAGGATCTCGGGGCTCGCGCGAAATCCCTGCTCGGCGAGGACACCCGCCATCACGCCCGACAGACTCGCCCGACATTGGTGAAACTTGATCGTCGGCGTACCCCAATGCGCGAAGGTGCCGGCAGACTGGCTGCCGGCGAGCGCGAACGCATTGCGTTGGCGTTCCGCATCGAGGCCGAGCAGTTTGCCGGTGGCGGCTGCGCCGCCGAACGGACCGACGACCCCCGGCGAATGCCAGCCGCGGCGGCGAAACTCGGGATAGTTGGTGCCGACGGCGACCCGAACCGATACTTCGAGCCCGGCGACGATCGCGGTCAGCAGCGAACGGCCGCTCGCACCGACCCGTTCGGCGATCGCGAGCGCCGGCGGTATCACCTGCGGCGTCGTGTGGAACAGTGTCGCCCGATGGACGTCGCATACGGTGACCGCCGTCACCAGATACGCGTTCAGCAGGGCCGCGCCGGCGAGCGAGGCGCCGCCCCCGGTGATCAGGGTCGCCTCGTCGGAGCGTCCGAGCGTCTCGGCGAGCGCGCGGATCTGCTTCGACTCGTCGCCGAAGCGGCCGGCCAGTGCACTCGCGAGCGTATCGAGCAGGATGTTCTTCGCGCGTTCACGCGTCGCCGCGGGTATGTCGTCGAACTCGAGATGCGCGACGAAACGCGCCAGCGTCGTCGTGGGTCCGACAGCCGTGTGGGTGAGGGTGGGGGCGGCAGGCATCAGGGGAGTCCTCGTCGATCGATAAAAAGTTCAGTCCACGCGCGCGCCGGAGGCCTGCACGACCGCAGCCCAGCGGACGAGCTCGGCCTTCATGAACGCCGCGAATTCGTCGGGTGTCGTCGTCACCGGGTGGGCACCCAGTGCGATCAGTCGTTCGCGCATCGCGGGCGATTGCACGATGCGTACCACCGCGCCTTGGATGCGCGATCAGTTCCTTCACATTCCGCACGGGCAGCGACGGGTGCACCATCAGCAGGCTCGGTAGATGAACGAGATTCGTGATCGCGGTGAAGTCGCGGATCGGATCGAACGGCAGTTTCGGATACAGCGCCGGATTGATCGCATGGGTGCCCGACCGTCTTCATGAACAGCGGGTAGCCGTCGCCGCGCGATTTCGCGACCAGTTCGGCGGCGATGTTGCCGGCGGCGCCCGGACGATTGTCGGTGATCACCGGTTGCCCCCAATCGTCGGCCAGGCGCTGCCCGATCGCGCGCGCCAGGATATCCGACGCGCCCCCGGGGGGAAACGGTACGACGATGCGCATCGCCTTGTCCGGAAAGGGCCGCCGGATCGACGCGCACGCCATGCCGATGATTCCCGCGACCGTCGCGATGGTGCCGCGCCAAAGCCACCCCGCCTCCAGTTAAAAACCATCGGGAAATGGGGACACGTCAGGACGATGCTAGACCTGTTGGTCACCGTCTACAACGAGGAAGGGTACACGCATCACGGCGCGCGGACGGCGTCGACCGGGCACGGACGCTCGCGCCTTCGTGTGGCGCAGGTCGAGGCATAATCGGTCGCACCGACATGCCGGGTGCATTCCCGGACGCGGGCCGACGATCGAAGAGCGCACGACCATGACACCCGACCAGACGCAATCGAACGCGACGACCTTCACCTCGACCACGCACCCGTTGACCGCGCCCCCGACGGGACCGCAGCCGATGCGACTCGGCATGTTCATGATGCCCCTGCATCCGGCGCACCGCGCGCCTTCGGTGACACTGGACGAGGATCGCGAGGCGGTGATCCTCGCCGACCGACTCGGCTTCCACGACGCGTTCGTCGGCGAGCACCTGACCGAGAAGAGCGAGAACGTCACCAACAGTTTTATTTTTCTGGCGACGCTGATCCATGCGACGCAGCAGATCCGGCTGGCGACCGGCACGTCGAACCTGTCGCACTCGCATCCGACGCTGATCGCGGCGCATGCGGCCATGTTCGATCACCTCGCGCGCGGGCGCTTCATCTTCGGCATCTCGCCGGGTGCCCTCGCCTCCGACGCCGAAGCCCTCGGCATGCTGTCGGAAGACCGCAACAAGTTGTTCGCCGAGGCGATCGACGCGATCCTCGCGATCTGGGAGCGCAGTGCGCCGTACGACATCGAACTGCCCGGCAACCGTTTCCGGATCACGACCGCGCAGACCTCGGTGCCCGAGATCGACCGCGGCGAGATGTACAAGCCGTTCCAGCAGCCGCGGCCCGAGATCGTCGGCACCGTCGTCGCGCCGTTCTCGAAGGGCGTGATCGCGATGGGCGAGCGCGACTTCCACCCGTTGTCGGCGAACTTCCTGCTCGCGAACCACCTGTCCAGTCACTGGACCAACTATGTCGAAGGCAAGCGGCGCGCAGGCCGTGTCGCCGCGGTCGCCGACTGGCGCGTCGCGCGCACGATCTTCGTCGCCGATGACGAAGCGACCGCACGGCGCTACGCGCGCGACGATGCGGCGAGCCCGT
>JACMMK010000097.1 GCA_014379045.1 Burkholderiales bacterium | reverse complement strand
TCTGCATGAAGTCGCCGATGTCGAGCGCGGGTTCGCCGAAGAAACGCTCGCCGCCCTGTTCGCCGATCGCCAGCAGGCCGCGCTGGATCGCGCCGACGCTGGCCGGCGAGATGTTGCCGTACTCGGTCCGGTAGCGCGCCGCATTGTCGCCGACATGCTGCAGCATCGCGCGCAGGTCCTTGAGATCGATCAGCAGCAACCCCGCGTCGTCGGCGACCTTGAAGGTGAGCGCGAGTACCCCTTCCTGCGTGTCGTTCAGGTTGAGCATGCGCGCCATCAGCACCGGCCCCATTTCGGAGACGGTGGTGCGCACCGGGTGGCCCTGATCGCCGAATACATCCCAGAACACCGTCGGAAACGCGGCGAACGTATGGGTGGCGGTGATGCCGAGTTCGTCTGCGCGCGCCTTCAGCTTCGGCTTCCATTCGCCGGCGCGCGACAGGCCGGCGAGATCGCCCTTCACGTCGGCCATGAACACCGGCACACCGGCAAGACTGAACTGCTCGGCCAGCCGCTGCAGGGTGACCGTCTTGCCCGTGCCGGTGGCGCCCGCGATCAGGCCGTGCCGGTTCGCGAGCCCCGGCAGCATGCACAGGTCGATCGTGCCCGCAGCGCCCGCAGCAGTGGCTTTGGCAATCAGCAACGGCTCGACCATCTCACGCCCTCGCTTCGTGGGAAACACCGTAATGAGCGTAGCACAGCGCTCCGGCATGCCCCGCGCCCGCGCGTGCAGGCAGGGGTAGAATTCGCGGCTTTCCGGCGTGACCGCGGTGGGTCGCGCCCGAGCACGCGCGAAGCGCGAGGAGAACGTCGTGGCCGGACACAGCAAGTGGGCCAACATCAAGCACAAGAAGGCGATCGCCGACGTCAAGAAGGGCAAGGCGCTGACGCGCGTGATCCGCGAGATCACGGTGGCCGCGCGGTCAGGGGGCGGAGATCCCAATGGCAATCCGCGCCTGCGCCTGGCGATCAGCAAGGCGCGCGATGTCAACACGCCGAAGGACACCGTCGAGAACGCGATCAAGCGCGGTACCGGCCAGGTGACCGGCGAGTCGATCGATGAAGTGCGCTACGAGGGTTACGGCATCGGCGGGGCCGCAGTGATGGTCGACTGCGTCACCAACAACAAGATACGCACGGTGGCCGACGTGCGCCACGCGTTCGCCAAGCACGGCGGCAACCTCGGCACCGACGGATCGGTCGCGTTCCAGTTCAAGCATTGCGGCCAGTTCGTGTTTGCGCCCGGCACCAGCGAAGAGAAGGTGATGGAGGTCGGGCTCGACGCCGGTGCCGAAGACGTGACTGCGCACGACGACGGCAGCGTCGAACTGGTCTGCACGCCCAACGAGTTCGTGCACGTGAAGACGGCACTCGATGCGGCAGGCCTTCACGCCGAGTTCGCCGAGGTGACGATGAAGCCGATGGCGGAGACGCCGCTCGCGGGTGATGACGGCGAGAAGATGCAGCGCCTGCTCGATGCCCTTGAAGCGCTCGACGACGTGCAGGAGGTCTACACGACCGCCCTGGTGGAAGGTTGATCGCCGGGCTGGTCCCCGTCGTCTTCGTCCTGCTGTGGAGTACGGGCTTCATCGGCGCCAAACTCGGCCTGCCGTATGCCGAGCCGTTCACCTTCCTGTCGCTTCGCTTCGCGCTCGTCGCCGTGCTGCTGGGCGCGATCTGCATCGCGGTGCGCGCGCCGTGGCCGCGCAGCCGACGCGAAGCAATGCATATCGCCGTGGCGGGCGTACTCGTTCATGCGGGCTATCTGGGTGGGGTCTTCAACGCGATCGAGAACGGCTTGAGCGCGGGCGCCGCCGCACTGATCGTCGGGCTGCAACCGGTGTTGACCGCGTGCCTCGCGGGCCCGCTGCTGGGCGAACGGATCACCCGGCTGCAGTGGCTCGGGTTCGCGCTGGGACTGCTCGGCGTCGTGTTTGTCCTCGGTCCGAAGGCGAACGGGAGCGGGGCGGCAGCGACGTCGCTCGCATTCGCGTTCGTGGGACTTATATCGATCACCGCCGGCACGCTGTACCAGAAGCGCTTCGCCGTCGCCATGGACCTGCGCAGCGGGTCGATGATCCAGTTCGCTGCCGCCAGTGCGCTGCTC
This sequence comes from Burkholderiales bacterium, assembly GCA_014379045.1. Taxonomy (GTDB): domain Bacteria; phylum Pseudomonadota; class Gammaproteobacteria; order Burkholderiales; family CAIKXV01; genus CAIKXV01. Next base: position 3,994 of record JACMMK010000097.1, on the reverse strand, counting down.
GCGCCGCTCGCCTGGAGCACAGAGTCGATGCGGGTGGTCTGGAGCGGCGAGTTCATGTTCGCACTGGCGTGGCTCGTGTTCGTGCTGTCGTTGGGCGCGATCACCCTGCTCAACCTGCTGCTCCGGCGCGGCGCTGCATCGAGCGTGGCGAGTCTGTTCTATCTGACGCCCGGCGTGACCGCACTGATCGCCTGGGCGGTGTTCGGCGAGCGGCTCGGCTGGGTCGGCATCGCCGGACTCGCGCTGGCCGCGCTCGCGGTCGGATTGGTAAACATGGAGGCGTCGCCGGTCGTGCGCGCTACACTAGTGGATCCCGCTACGCAGGGACCGATCCGGTGAGTACGAGGGTCAGCAGGTGAGTACCACGGTGAATACGCCAGTCCGCGCCCCAATCGATTCCACGCTCAGCACTCGGGTGGGCAGCACCTCGATGCGCATGCTCAAGCAACCGTCGAAGGTACGTTGAACGCCGCCGTCGTCATCACGAAGCGGATTCTCGGCATCGACCCCGGTCTGCGGCGCACCGGCTTCGGCATCGTCGACGTACGCGGTCAGACGTTGACCTATGTGACCTCGGGCATCGTGCGCGTGCCCCCCGGTGAGTTGCCCGATCGATTGAAGGCGATTCTCGACTGTCTCGGACAGGTGATCGTCGCGCACGCGCCGATGCAGGTGTCGATCGAGAAGATCTTCGTCAACGTGAACCCGCAGTCGACCTTGCTGCTCGGGCAGGCGCGCGGGGCGGCGATCTGTGCCGCGGTCGCGCACGACCTGCCGGTTTCCGAGTACACCGCACAACAGGTGAAGCAGGCGGTGGCGGGCAACGGCCAGGCGAACAAGCAGCAGGTGCAGCAGATGGTGCGCCGTCTGCTCGGGCTGGCCGCTGACCCGTCGCCCGATGCAGCCGATGCGCTCGCCTGCGCGATCTGTCATGCGCATGGCGGTCAGGGCCTCGGCGCGCTGGCGACGGCGGGCTACCGGATGCGCCGCGGACGGCTGGTGTCGGCGCGCGCCCTCGGAGTCGTCGAGTGATCGGACGGCTGTCGGGACTGCTGCGCGAGAAAAATCCGCCGCAGCTGTTGCTCGAGGTCGGCGGCGTCGGCTACGAGATCGACGTGCCGATGAGCACCTTCTACTCGTTGCCGCGCGTCGGCGACCCGGTCACGCTGCATACGCATCTGACAATTCGCGAGGACGCGCATCTGCTCTACGGCTTCGCGACCGAGCGCGAGCGGCATGTGTTCCGCCTGCTGATCCGGATCAGCGGTGTCGGTGCGAAGACCGCGCTCGCGGTGCTCTCGGGCATGGACGTAGACGGCCTTACCGAGGCGATCGCGCTGCAGGAAACCGCTCGTCTGACGCGCGTTCCAGGCATCGGCAAGAAGACCGCGGAACGTCTGCTGCTCGAGCTGAAGGGCAAGCTCGGTGACGCGCTGCCCGGTGCCGGCGTCGGCGGTGCGCCGGCGGAACGTCCAGGCGCAAACGATGTGTTGAACGCTCTCCTCGCACTCGGCTACAGCGACAAGGAGGCGGTCTACGCGGTCAAGCAGGTGCCCGAGGGAACGGCGGTGAGCGACGGCATCCGGATGGCTTTGAAGCTGCTGTCGAAAGCCTGAGTGAATCGTTGATCCTTTCGGACCAACCGGCGCGAGATCTGTCACCGTGAGGTAATGCACACCGGTTACGTTCGGTATTCCTTGTCGAATGGAGTAACCCGGAATGTCGAAAGCGCCCGCCCATACCCTGAACATCCTGGTCACCGTTGCTGCACTTGCAGGCGCGTTGATCGCCGGTCCCGCCGCGGCGCAGCTTCGCATCACCGAATGGATGTACAACGGCTCGGGTGCGGGCGACCGCAACGAGTATGTGGAACTGACCAACTTCGGGCCGACGGCGATCGATCTGACCGGCTTCAGTTTCGACGACATCTCGCGTTCGCCCGGTGCGCAGAGCCTGTCGGCCTTCGGGTCGATCGCCTCGGGTCAGTCGGTGATCTTCACCGAAGCCGCCGAAGGCGTGTTCCGTACCGAGTGGTCGCTGGCACCGACAGTGAAGGTCGTCGGCGGCAACACCAACAATCTGGGCCGCAGCGACGAGATCAACATCTACGGTGCAGGGCCGCTGTTCGCGTTGATCGACGCGCTGACCTACAACGACCAGGGCGCCGGCAACGTCGCGGGTCCGCGGACCCAGAACGTCAGCGGTCGCGCGAGGAGCGCGGCGGCGTTCGGTGCTAACAACGCCAGCCTTTGGGTACTGTCGTCGATCGGCGATGTCGAAGGGTCGTACGCATCAGTGGGCGGCAACATCGGCAGCCCGGGCTTCACGTCGTTCTTCGTCCCCGCCACCACGGTCGTGCCGGTCCCCGGCGCGGCGCTGCTGATGCTGGGCGGCCTCGGCGTGCTCGGTTTCGCCGGCCGCCGCCATTCGCAGACGCGGTAACTGCGTCGGGAACGCACCTCGCCGTCACGGCGAGGTGCGTCTTTACTGACCTCAGGGCAGCGCTTAGACTCGTGCCGCTGCTTTGAGGAGGAATCCCGTGCGCCACGTGACCGGGGCCTGGTTTGCCGCCGTACTGCTGCTCGGCGCCGCCATGCAGGTCCATTCCCAGACGACACCGCGCGTCGTAGATATCCCCACGCGGCCCGGCGTGACGCAGCGGATCCTGCTGTTGACCCCGCCCGAGCCGAGGGCTGCGGTGGTTCTGTTCGCCGGCGGTCACGGCGGCCTCCAACTGTCGCCCAATGGCACGCTCAAGTGGGGTGCCGGCAACTTCCTGATGCGCACGCGCGAGCAGTTCGCCGGCTACTCGCTGCTAGTGGCGGTTATCGATGCACCGTCGGACCGGCAGAGTCCACCCTTCCTGAGCGGCTTCCGGCAGCGCGCCGAGCACGTCGCCGATGTCAAGGCGGTGATTGCCTGGCTGCGCCAGAACGCCGACGTGCCCGTCTGGCTGGTCGGGACCAGCCGCGGCACGCAGTCGGTCGCTCACGTCGCCACTGAACTGGCCATACCCGACGGGCCCGACGGCATCGTGCTGAGCGCGACGATTCTGGCCGACGACCGGAGCCGCCCGGTCCCGGCGATGCCTCTGGACAGGCTGCGTATTCCCGTGCTGGTCGTGCATCACGAGCAGGACGGCTGCAGACACTGCCTGTTCGCCGACATGCCCTCGCTGATGAGCAAGCTGGGCGGTGCACCGCGCGTGCAATTGCTTGCCTTCACCGGCGGTGTGAACGAAGGCGACCCCTGTGAAGCGAGGGGTTATCACGGCTTCAGCGGAATCGAGCGTGCGGTCGTGCAGAACACGGCGGCGTGGCTTCTCGCGAAATAGCGTGACCGTACACTGGGCGAAACGGCTCCGGACCGCCGCATCGGCCCGACAGCAGGCAGCGCGCGCCCGCGCCGTCCCGCGATCGGGCGATAATCCCAGCTTCGCGTTGCACGATCCTCCGGATGGCCATTGAAACCGATCGCTTGATCAGCGCAGTACCCGCCTCTTCGCAGGAAGAGGTCGTCGAACGCGCTCTGCGTCCGAAACTGCTCGACGAATATGTCGGTCAGGAAAAGATCCGCGGCCAGTTGTCGATCTTCATCGAGGCGGCGCGCTCGCGCCGCGAAGCCCTCGATCACACGCTTTTGTTCGGCCCGCCCGGTCTGGGAAAGACCACGCTCGCGCACATCATCGCGCGAGAAATGGGCGTGGGGTTGCGCCAGACCTCGGGGCCGGTGCTCGAGCGTCCGGGCGATCTCGCCGCGCTGCTCACCAATCTCGAGCCCAACGACGTGCTGTTCATCGACGAGATCCACCGGCTGTCGCCGATCGTCGAAGAGATCCTGTATCCGGCGCTCGAGGATTATCAGATCGACATCATGATCGGCGAGGGGCCGGCGGCGCGCTCGGTCAAGCTCGAATTGAAGCCGTTCACGCTCGTCGGTGCGACGACGCGCGCCGGCATGCTCACCAACCCGCTGCGCGATCGCTTCGGGATCG
>JACMMK010000096.1 GCA_014379045.1 Burkholderiales bacterium | reverse complement strand
TCGCCTTCGATCCGTGCGAGCGCATCGCCGTCGAAGATCATCGTGACGCGTCGCTGCTGCGCCGGTTCGCCCTGGCGCTTGAGCAGATACACGTAGTCCCAGCGATCCTGCCGGAACACGTCGACGATCAGCGGCGTACCTAGCGCGAAGCGCACCTGTGACCGGGTCATGCCCGGTTTGAGTTTGACCAGCGAATCCTGCTCGATGACATTGCCCTGTTGCAACGTCGGGGTGTGCGTGGTCAGCACCCGCGGCATGCAGCCGCCGTGGAAAACCGCGGCAGCGAGCAGTACGACCGGCAGCATGCGCGGGTAATGACCGCGCGGAAACCGCAACTGCAAACGAGACATGGCTTGGGTCGGCCAGAGCGCGTTGCGCCGGCCGTCGAATCGAGGTCGTATATGATACCCAATCGGGTTCGAGCCCCCTGGGTCCGGGCTCGGTTTCGCACCGTCGAGGCTGGCGCCAGCGCCTTCCGTCAGCCGCGCGGACGCCGGCAGCGCATACCCGCGGGAGAGCAAGACGCGATGGGTAACTCCGAAGAGCTGAGGACGATCGGACTCAAGGTCACGACGCCGCGCCTGCGCATCCTCAACTTGTTCGAGACCAGCACGGTCCGCCACATGACGGCGGAAGAGGTGTATCGCCAGTTGTCGAAGGACGGTATCGACATCGGCCTGGCGACGGTATACCGCGTGCTCACCCAGTTCGAGCACGCCGGGCTGCTCGAACGCCACCATTTCGAGGGCGGACGCGCCGTGTTCGAATTGAAGCAGAGTGGGCACCACGACCACCTCGTGTGCCTGCAGTGTGGACGCGTCGAGGAATTCTACGATGCGCAGATCGAGCGTCGACAGGAGAAGGTCGCCGCCGAGCGCGGGTTCTCGATCATCGACCATTCGCTGCATCTGTACGCCGAGTGCCGGACCAAGAACTGCCCGCACAAGACCGCGCTCGGCGAGCGCGAAACGGAACGCGCGGGTTAGCTCCCCTGCGCGCTGCGCAGCAGCTCGTCGGCGTGCTGACGCGTCGTTGCGGTGATGCGCAGCCCCCCCAGCATGCGCGCGATCTCCTCGATGCGCGCTCGGTCGTCGAGCGCTTCGACGTGGCTCACCGTCTGCCCCGACAGCGTGCGCTTGACCACCTGAAACTGTCGGCGCGCGCTCGCCGCCACCTGGGGCAGATGCGTCACGCACATCACCTGATGCGTCTCGCCGAGCTCGCGCAGCAGTCGCCCGACGATCTCCGCCACCCCCCCGCCGATGCCCGCGTCGACCTCGTCGAAGATCAATACCGGCATCCGCGTGACTTCGCTCGTGACTTTGCGCAGCGCCAGGCTGATCCGCGACAGCTCCCCGCCCGAGGCGACGGCGGCAATCGGCGCGGGTACCATTCCGGGGTTGGCGGCGACGCGAAACTCGATCTGTTCGTCGCCATGACGACTGCCGTCGGATGCCGGATTCCGGTGCGCATTCGCCGCGGGGCCGGCGCCGGGGTCGCCGCCACCGCCGTTGCCCTGATCGCT
>JACMMK010000095.1 GCA_014379045.1 Burkholderiales bacterium | reverse complement strand
TCGGGCGCGAGCGCGCCCTGGAAGCCGCTCATGCCCCCGGCGACGTTGAGCGCGGTGGACCCTGCGACCGTGTGCGAATACGACGGTGTCAGCACGAGCGGGGCGCCGATGCGCAGCGCCCGTGCGATGCCGGCGGCATCGAGCCCGCGCAGGTGCGCGCCCGCCGCGATCGCACCGAGCATCGCGGTCTGTCCGTTCTGGTGCGCACGCGGTCGCGGGGTCGTGCCTGCGCCGAGACGTACGCCGACGTCGTAGCCGATCACCAGCGCGGTCAGCAGTTCGCCCCCCGACGCGTGCATCATCTCGCCTACGGCGAGTACCGCCGGCAGCACCTGCACCGCGGCCTGGCACGAGACGAAGCGATGGCCCTCGCACAGCTCGACCGAGCGCCCGGCGATGCCGTTCAACAGCGCGGCCGTGCGGGCATCGGTGCTCACCAGCGGCGTGCACACGAGCGTCGCCTCGCCGTCGCTCGTGCGCGCGAGCAATGCCCGGCGCAACTGCACGACTTCGGGCTGCACCGACCCGGCGAGCATCACGCCGACGGTATCGAGCAGCACCAGCCGCGCCTGGTGCTGCACCTCGGGCGCGAGATCCCCCCAGCGCGTTTGCGATGCATGTGCCGCGAGTGCGTCTACCGACCTGCCCATCAGGCGCTCCTTCGCAACCCCGACTTCAGTCGACCTTGATCCCCGCCTGCTTGACGATACGCGCCCACTGCGCGATCTCGCTGCGCACCAGCTTGTCGAGTTGCGCGGGCGTGCCACCGACCGGCACTGCACCTTCGGCGAGAAAGCGTTCGCGGACCTCGGCGACGGTCATCGCGCGGGCGACTTCACCCTGCACGCGGTTGACGATGTCGGTTGAGGTTCCTGCGGGCGCGAACAGCGCGAACCAGCCCTGTGCTTCATAGCCGCTCAACCCCTGTTCGGCGACGGTCGGTACCGCCGGTAACGCGGGCGAGCGTCCCACCGTCGTCATCGCCACCGCGCGCAACTTGCCGGCACGGATCTGCCCCATCACCGTTTCGATCGTCGCGAACATGACCTGCGTCTCGCCGGTCAGCACGCCGGTCATCGCCTGGCCCCCGCCCTTGTACGGCACCTGGGTGAGCTTCGTTCCGGTCACCGCCATGAACGACTCGCCAGCGAGATGGATCAGGCTGCCGGGTCCGGCGGTCGAGTAAAGAAGCTCCCCCGGCTTCGCGCGCGCGAGCTTCACCAACTCGATTACCGTCTTCACCGGCAGTGCCGGATGGGTGACGATCACCAGCGGGACCGTGGTCACGACCGAGATGGGCGCGAAGTCGCGCAACGGCTCGTAGCCGAGCTTTGGATAGAGCGCGGCACTCGCACTGAACGCCGCCGAGGAGAGGAGCAGCGTGTAACCGTCGGGGGCAGCACGTGCGACGAACTCGATGCCGACCGTGCTGCCGGCACCAGGTCGGTTCTCGACCAACGTCTGTCCGAGCGTCTCGGACAATCGCTGCGCGATCAGGCGCCCGAAGATGTCGGCGCCGCCGCCGGGCGCGAACGGTACGACGATGCGGATCGGCTTTTCTGGATACTTCTGCGCGCCGACCGGCGTTGTATAGAGCCCGAACGACATTGCCGCGATGATCAGGGAACGAATCTTCATTGTCGCGCCGCCGAATGTGACATGAACGATTTTGGATAGCCCGAAATAGCTATCTTGGTGCACCGCATTAGCGAGTGTACCTGTCATCACGAACAGCTAAGGTGCCTCTGGCGCCCCGCGCAAGAACAGCGCCTGCCGTGACTGTCTGCTCGATCGGCCGCCCACCCCATGACCGCCACATTGGAGCACACGCGATGCCACTGCATCCAGAGAACGAGCTTTCGATCAATCCGTCGCAAAACGAATCGATCCTCGACGTCATCGACCGGGTAGAGCCGGGCCGTCGCCGTTTCATCAAGTTCGCTGCCGGTACGGCTGCGATGTCGATGACCGCCTTCCCGTTGTCGATGAAGACCGCGAACGCGGCACCGCCGCCGGTGGGCGGTATCGGCTTCGCCCAGCTCGCGGCCGACACCGTGCCGGTCACCGATGCCGTCTCAGTGGCCCCCGGCTACACCGCGCGGGTGTTCTATTCGTGGGGTGACCCGATCAGCGGCGCGACGCCGTTCGATCCCACGGTGCCGATGACCGAAGCCGAGCAGCTGGTGCGCGCCGGCATGCATCACGATGGCATGCATTTCTTCCCGTTTCCGACGGGTGGCGCGGGGGGGCTGTCGAACGAGCGCGGCATCCTCGCGATCAATCACGAGTACACCGACGAGGGCCTGTTGCACAACTCGACGGCGATCGGGATGGTGCCGCAGACCGCGGCGATGACGCGCGCCTCGCAGGCGGCGCATGGCGTGTCGATGATCGAAGTGCGCAAGGTGGGCGGTGTGTGGTCGGTCGTGCGCCCGTCGCCGTTCGCGCGTCGGGTCACCGCCAATACGCCGATGAAGTTTACCGGCCCAGCGGCGGGCAACGCGCTGTTGAAGACGGCCGCCGATCCCAACGGCACCGATGTCCTCGGTACCGCGAACAACTGCGCGCATGGCTACACCCCGTGGGGCACGTACCTCACGTGCGAGGAAAACTTCAACGGCTATTTCGGTACGACCAGCGCCCCGTTCACTGCAACTGCGCTGGAAAACCGCTACGGCATCAACGCCGCAGGATTTGGCTATCGCTGGCATCTGACCGACCCGCGCTTCGACATCCGGACCACGCCGAACGAGCCGAACCGTTTCGGCTGGGTGGTCGAGATCGATCCGTTCAACCCGCGCAGCGTACCGGTGAAGCGCACCGCACTCGGCCGCTTCAAGCACGAGAGTGCAGCGGTGGTGGTCGGCACCGACAACAAGGTCGCCGTCTACATGGGCGACGACGAGCGCGGCGACTACGTGTACAAGTTCGTGTGTAGTGGTTTGTTCAACCCGACCAATCGCGGCGCCAACCGCAACCTGCTCGATTCGGGCACGCTGTATGTAGCCAAGTTCAACGCGAACGGTGCCGGTGTCTGGCTGCCGCTGGTGTTCGGCCAGGGGGGGCTGACCCCGGCAAACGGCTGGGTCGACCAAGGTGATGTCGTGGTGCGCACACGCCAGGCCGCCGATCGCGAAGGCGCGACGATGATGGATCGTCCAGAGTGGATCGCCGTACATCCGACGACCCGCGAAGTGTATGTGACGTTGACCAACAACAACCGGCGCGGCACCAACCCACCGTCGGTACATGCGGTCAATGGTTCGACTACGGCAGGCACGGCGCGTCCGCCGGTCGATGACGCCAATCCGCGCGTCGACAATCGGTACGGTCACATCGTGCGCTGGCGTGAGACGGGCGGCGACCTCGCGGCGACCACGTTCGAGTGGGACATCTTCGTGCTCTGCGGCGACTCGTTGTCGGCCGCGGCGAACCTGCAAGGCAATATCGTCGACTCCGGCGTGCCGGGTTCGTCCGATTACGGCGCGCCCGACGGCCTGTGGTTCGACAAGGACGGCCGCCTGTGGGTGCAGACCGATCAGCCGGGCGACGCGCTGGGCGACTGGGTGAATATCGGGTCGAACACGATGAGCGCGATCGACCCGTCGACCGGTTCGACCTATCGCTTCCTGACCAGCCCGCGCAACTGCGAGGTCACCGGCGTGATCAGCACGCCCGATGGCAAGACGATGTGGATCAACATCCAGCATCCGGGCGAAGACTGGAGCGGCAGCTTCACCGCGCGCAGTTCCTGGCCCGACAGCGGGGTCAACGGCGCGACCAACGTTCCGCTCACCAAGCCACGCTCGTCGACCGTCGTGATCACCAAGGACGACGGTGGCGTCATCGGTGCAGGTTCCACCACAGTCAGCAGCTGATCACTTGTATCGACGCGGGTCTTTAACGAAAAAGGATGATCCAATGAAAGTCAGTCTACTAAGCCGCGCGCTGGTCGGCGCGGGAATGCTGGCGACGGCAGGAATGTCGCACGCGTTTCTAACAACCACGTTGTTCAACCCGACCGACGTCGTCACCTTCGAAAGTTTCGACGGCTTCGTGACGACGGGTCCGACCGCGCTGAGCGGGTTCACGACGTTCGCGCCGAGCTCGACGTCGACGCTGGGTGCCTTCATTGCCGATCTGGGCGGTAACGGCATCTGGGGTGTCGGCAAGGTTTTTGCGGGGTTAGGTTCCTTCTTCGACCCGGTGGTGCCGGGCACGATGTCGTTCAGCTTCAACGGAGCGTTCGCGACGGCGGGGGCGTTCCTGAATACGTTCTCACCCAACGGCGTGATCACGATCTCGGCGTTTGGCGTCGGCGGCCTGCTCGAGACGCATGACGTGGTCATCGACACGCCCGGAGGCGAGAACGCCGGCGTGTTCTACGGGATCGGTCGTAGCTCGGCCGAGATCACCTCGATCTCGTTCAGCGGCACCGGCGTCGTGCTCGACGATCTCGCCATCTCGACGGCGGTCGTCCCGTTGCCGGCCGCGACCTGGCTGCTCGGCGGTGGTCTGATGTTGCTGGGGCTGGTCGGCCGTCGCGGCAAGCGCGCCGTGTGATTCGACCCGGCATGCGCTGTCTGCTGTTTGCGGTAGCCATGCTGACGGTAGCGGGAGTACAGGCGGCGACGGTCCGCCTTGCTCCCGTCGCCGATACGAGCCTGAACGATCAATCGACTGCAGTCGCCGATGGCGCCGGACCCCATCTGTGGGTCGGGCAGACGAACGGCGCGGGCAATCGTCGCGCGCTGATCCGCTTCGACCTGTCGGGCGTTCCGCCCGCGTCGATCGTCACGGGCGCCAGATTGACCCTGTTTTTATCCAGAACGATCTCCCCGGACCAGATGATTTCGCTCCACCCACTCAATGCGTCATGGGGCGAGGGCACATCGAATGGGGGGTCGGGCGGAGCGGGGGCACCGGCGAGCGCGAACGATGCGACCTGGGGATTCCGCTTCTTCGGTAGCCGGACGCCTTGGGGCAGCCTCGGCGGCGATTTCGCCGCGCCCAGTGCCAACCTGGTGGTCGGGGTTCAAAGCGCTTCCTACCAATGGGCGTCCCCCGCGCTGGCCGCCGATATGCAACGTTGGCTGAATCAGCCAAGTACGAATTTCGGCTGGATCATGATCGGCAACGAAACGCAACGCAGCGCGATGCGCTTCGACAGCCGGGAAAATGGCATTACCGCGCCCTACCTCGAGGTGGATGTAACACCGACACCCAACGCGTCGGTACCGGTACCGATGGGCTGGTGGTGTATCGCAGTCGTCGGTGTGCTCGGCGCGCTGTTGCGTGCGCGCAAGGTCGCGTGACCGGGCTTCATCCACACAACCATGACCCGTGGGTTCGGGGGGCGCCCGCCCCGTCGATCTGACGGTGGCCGTCGGTACGGCGGTGCTGCAAGCAACCCGCTAACGCTCGTCGGCGAACTCGTTGGCCGGCGCATACGACTCGACATCCAAGCCCAGCGAGTCCTCGAGGTCGTCGAAGTCCTCGTCCTCATCCGGAAGCGGGGTCGCCAGGCCCTGACGCTCGATCTCGTCGACCAGATCCTCGTCGGACAGCGAGCCGTAGCCGGGAAACCCGTTCTCGAGCATCTCGGCGAGGCGGCGCAGGCCCTGGCGCCGTTCGACGCGTTCCAGGAATTCCTGCACCAGGAGCTTGATCATCAACGGTCGATCCATCGCTTGTCTCCCCGAGCGGGTGGCTCGGCTGGAGAATGCGCCCGTCGAGTTACACTTTCTCAAGCCTTGGCCGTTAAGTCGGTATACATGGTACGGTCACCCCCTGTTACATTCATCACGCCGTCATCTGCGCACGCCATAAACGTCGTCTCTCTTTCGAAGTCCTGCGCGCGCATGGCAGCGTACTGCCGGGCGTTCGCACGCGTTTCCAAATGGTTCGATTCGTTCAAACTGCAGCATGGTCTGCGCGCCCGGTAGCCTCGCGCCCTGGCGCCCCTAAGCTCTCCGGATTCACGCTGCTCGAACTGCTGGTCGTCATGGTGATCCTGGGGCTTCTGGCCGGCTACGTCGGGCCGAAGTACTTCAGCCAGGTCGGCAAGTCGGAGGTCAAGACCGCGCGCACGCAGATCGAATCGTTCGCGCGTGCGCTCGACCAGTACCGCCTCGATACCGGACGCTATCCGACGACGGAACAGGGTCTGGCTGCGTTGAACGGCCGACCGCCGAACGAGGCGAAGTGGGACGGGCCCTATCTGTCCAAAGCATTGCCGAACGATCCCTGGGGACAGCCGTATCAGTACCGCAGCCCGGGCGAACACGGCGACTACGACGTGTTCTCGCTGGGACGCGATGGCCAACCCGGAGGCGCCGGCGACGGTGCCGACGTGACCAGCTGGTGACCGTCGCGGAGGCCGCATGCGCGTTGAAATCAAGGCGGTGAACCGCGCGGGACAGCTCGAAGTCTTTGCCGCCGAGCACGCGAACGTCGACGAAGCGGTGAATCGTGCCGAGGACCGCGGATACCGCGTTCTGATCGCGCGCGAGCGCCGCAGCGCCTGGTCTGCCCTGCCTGGGTCGCGCAGCAACTTCCCGCTGCTGCCTTTCAGCCGCGAGCTGCTGTCGCTGCTCGACGCCGGCCTGTCGTTGACCGAGTCGCTCGAGGCGCTGGTCGAGAAGGAGCAGCGTGCGGCGGTGCGCGCCGTTCTGCAACGACTGATCGACGATCTGCGCGACGGGCGCAGCCTGTCGCAGGCGCTCGAGCGCCAGCCCAACGCGTTCCCGGTGTTGTACGTCGCGACGATCAAGGCGAGCGAGCAGACCGGCGATCTACCCGAGGCGCTCGGCCGCTTCGTCGCCTATCAGGCGCAGGCCGACGTGTTGAAGCGCACGGTGATCAGCGCGTCGATCTACCCGTTGCTGCTGATCGGGGTCGGGAGCCTGGTTGCGCTCTTCCTGCTGGTCTACCTGGTGCCGAAGTTCAGCACGATCTACGGCGATCTCGGTCGGGATCTGCCGTGGGCGTCCCGGATGCTGCTCGGTTGGGGCGGCTTCATCGCCGGGCGCCAGACGCTGGTCGCGATCATCATCGCGGCACTGGCCGTGTTGCTGTGGCTGGCTGCGAGTTCACGCGAGGTGCGCAAGGCGGTCAGCAAGCCGCTGTGGCGTATCGCGTACATCCGCGATCGCGTGCAGGTGTATTTTCTCGGGCGTTTCTATCGCACTGTCGGGATGTTGCTGAAGAGCGGAATCCCGGCCGTCACTGCGCTCGACATGGCCAAAGGGATGCTGCCCGCCGTGCTCGCCGATGGCGTGGTCCTCGCGCGCGCCAGCGTGCGCGAAGGCGAGTCGCTGTCCGAGGCACTGACCCAGCACGGGCTGACGACGCCGATCGCCTCACGCATGCTGCGCGTGGGCGAGCGCAGCGGCCAGATGGCCGAGATGTTCGAACGCACCGGGCGCATCTACGAAGAAGACGTGTCGCGCTGGCTCGACTGGTTCGTCAAGTTGCTCGAACCCTTGTTGATGGTGTTCATCGGCGCGCTGATCGGTGCGGTCGTGCTGCTGATGTACATGCCGATCTTCGAGCTGGCCGGGAGCATCCAGTGAACGCGCCGGCTGGGGCAGGCATGACGCCGCACGGTGTACCGCAGACGCTGGTGGTGTTGCGCGCCGAAGACTTCCAGGCCGCGCGCGCGAGTGCGCGCGTGACCGGACGGCGCGCACTGATCGAACTCGAAGAGCGTCTCGGCGCCTCGGCCGACCTGTTCGTCGAGGCGCTTGCGCGCGCCCTGCGGTTCACGCCGATGCCGATGGTCGTCCTCAACGAGCAGACGCCCGCATTCGACCTGATTCCCTATCCCGAGGCGACGCGTCGGGAGTGCATCGCGCTGCGTGCTGCCGATGGCACGCTGTCGGTCGTGTTCGCCGACCCGTTCGCCGACAATGTGCGGCAATGGTTCACCGATCGGATCGGTGTCAATGCCACGGTATGCGTCGCCCATCACGCCGACCTGGCCGCCTACCTCGCGCGTCACGAGTCGTCGATCCGGGCGATGAACGACATCGTGTCCGGCGAACCCTCGGTCGATGCGTCGGGCAGGGTGATCGAGGATGTCTCGCTCGAGGCGATCAGCGATGGCGCGAGCCCGGTGGTCAAGCTCGTCCATTCGACGCTGCACGATGCGCTGAAGAGCGCGGTGAGCGACGTTCACCTCGAGACTTCGGGCGAAGGCCTGACGATCAAGTACCGCATCGACGGCGTGCTGAACGAGGTGGTGCGGATCCGCGGTCTGTCGTTCGCCGAGCAGGCGATTTCGCGCCTGAAGGTGATGTCCGAGCTCGACATCGCCGAGCGCCGCGTGCCGCAGGACGGGCGCTTCAAGGTCGCGATCCGGGGCAGGGAAGTCGACTTCCGCGTGTCGATCATGCCGAGCGTGTTCGGCGAGGACGCCGTGCTGCGGATCCTCGACAAGCAATCGCTGGGCGATCGGGGGCGCGGGCTGCGCCTGGATTATCTGGGGTTCGACGATGCATCGCTCGCCGAACTGCGGCGCCTGTCGGCCGAACCCTACGGCATGGTTCTGGTCACCGGCCCGACCGGCAGTGGCAAGACGACCACGTTGTATGCCGCGCTGTCTGAGATCAATTCCGGGCGCGACAAGATCATCACGATCGAGGATCCGGTCGAGTATCAACTCCCGGGCGTGCTGCAGATTCCGGTCAACGAGAAGAAGGGTCTGACCTTCGCGCGCGGTCTGCGCTCGATCCTGCGCCACGACCCGGACAAGATCATGGTCGGCGAGATTCGCGACCCCGAGACCGCACAGATCGCGATCCAGTCGGCGCTGACCGGCCACCTCGTATTCACGACCGTGCACGCGAACAGCGTGTTCGACGTGCTCGGACGCTTCCTGCACATGGGCGTGGATGCCTACAGCTTCGTGTCGGCGCTGAACGGGGTCATGGCGCAGCGCCTGGTACGCGTGGTCTGCGAGCATTGCGTCACCGACGTGACGCCGAGCGAGGAGTTGCTGCGCAAGTCGGGCGTTACCGCCGATCTCGTCGCCGGGTTTCGATTCCGGCAGGGCAGCGGGTGCGGCGTGTGTCGCGGTACCGGCTACCGCGGGCGCAAGGGCATCGCGGAACTCCTCACCCTCAACGACGAAATACGCGAACTGATCGTCGAGCGCGCGTCGCTGCGCACGATCAAGGACGCGGCCCAGCGCAGCGGCACGCGCTTCCTGCGCCAATCGGCACTCGTCCTCGTGGCGAACGGGCTGACCACGCTCGAGGAGATCAACCGTGTCACGCTGGTTCAGTAAGTCGGTCGTCATCAGGGTCCACCTCGACCGGCTCGAACGCGTGTCCGGCGATGTCATGGTGCGCCATGCGCTGGTGACGAGCGCCAATCGCGAGGGCCTGAACGAGAACGCGCAAGCGCTCGGCGAGGGGTTGCATGGGGCGTTGACCAGTGGCGTCGGGGGGCCGCGCTCGGTCGATTTCGAGCTGTCGACCGGACTGCTTCGCTTCGAAGCCATCGCGTGGGTCGAAGGCGTCTCGTCGCGTGATGAGCGGCTGTCGCTGGCGCGCGCGCGTTTCGAGACCGTGTACGGCGGTGCGGCCCGCGACTGGGATGTCGAACTGGCCGAGGCCGGGTATGGCCGCGGCGGCCTGGCGGTCGCCGTGCACAGCGACATCCCGCAGACCATCGCCGCGGCGTGCACGCGTGCCGACCTGACCGTCGACGCGATCCGTCCGATGTGCGAGATCGGGATCGATGCGTTGATGCGGCGCATGCGTACTCCGACGGCCTGGCTCGTCATCGTCGAGGGCGCGCACGCATTCGTCGGTCTGGTGCACCGGGGCGGCTGGATGTGCGCGAGCACGATGGCGATCCAGCCGGACACCTTCCTCGACCAGTTGGGCGACGTGCTCGCGCGCGAAGCGATGCTGGTGAATGTGCCCGTGGCCGATGGATCGGTGACCGACGCCCCGGTGCTGGTCTATCCGGGGCCGGACGCGCGGGTGACCGGTGAGGCGGGAGGCGCGGTGCCCGCGCCCTATGCCCGTCTCGAGGCGGGTGGCTTACAGTGGGCGCTCGAGTGGGTTGCGAGCCCGCCGCCGCGGCGTGCCGGGCTTCCGTTTCTGAAACCCTCCGCCCGAGCGGCGCGCTAGCGCGATGGCACGCTTCGAAATCGACTTCTCGCGCAGCCGCGCCCGCACGCGCACGCGATCGTTGATGCTGCTCGCGGCCGGTGCCGTCGCCGCGGCGATCGGGATCTGGTCGCTCACCGTCGTTGACGACGAGCGCACGACGATCCGCGATCAGCGCACGAAACTGCGTGAGGCCAGCCGCCCGCGCAGTCAGGGCCCGGCGGGCGAGGCGACGATGACGCCCGAACGCCAGCGCGAAGTCGTACAGGCCAACCGTGTCGCGGGGCGGTTGAACCTGCGCTGGTCGGGTCTGCTCGATGCACTGGAGAGTTCGGCGAATGCCTCGGTGTTCCTGCTCGCGATGACCCCCGACCCGCAGGATGGCACGGTGCGTCTGACCGGTGAGGCGAAGACGCTGCCGGTGATCCTCGACTATCTGCAACTGCTGCAGCAGCAGCCGGTGCTCGCCGAGGTCCGGCTCGAATCGCATGAAACGCTGGCGCAGGATCCGCAGCGGCCGGTGCGCTTCGTGGTCGCCGCTTCATGGCGGGTGAAGCCATGATGGCGCCCGCGCACCTGGCGGGGCGGCTGCGCAACGGTGCGGCGACGCTCGTGCCGCGCATGACGTGGGCCATTGCGGGCGTCGTCCATCGTCTCGGATGGATCGGCCTGGGCGGGGTGGCGCTGCTCGTGCTCGGGGTCGCCGTCGTGCTCTATTCGCAGCTGCACCTCGAGCCGATGCTGGAACTCGAGCGCAGCAGTCTCGAGCGCGAAGTCGAGGCGCGCAAAGGGCAGCCGTCGATCGTCATCACGGAGCGGCAGTCGGCGCCCACGACCCGTCTCGAAACGTTCTACGAAGCATTCCCCGATACGGCGCAGATTCCGAACGTGCTGGGCGTCCTCGTCAAGCTGGCGTCGCGCCATCAGCTGAAGCTCGAGCAGGGTCAGTATCGGCTGGCACCGGAGGCGGGCGGACCGCTGCTTCGCTATCAGGTCAAGCTGCCGATCACCGGCGCCTATCCGCAGCTGCGCACCTTCGTCGAAGACGTCCTGCACGAAGTGCCGTCGTTCGCGCTCGACAGCGTGCAGTTCCGGCGCGAGTCGATCGGCGCGCCCGCGCTCGATGCCGAAGTCGAATTCTCTCTGTATGTACGTGCGCGATGATCCTTGCCGTCAATCGCTCGCGCTGGAAAATCTGGTTGCCGCTGCTCGCGTTGAGCGCGGGTGCCGCGATCTGGGTCGACCGTTCGCCGCCGGAAGACGAGACCGTGGCGAGCGCAGTCGTCCGGCCCCGTTCGGACCCCGCGGGCAGACGCGACGTGGTTGCCGGCGCGCCGAACGCGGAAGCCCTGCAGATCGAACGGCTGAATCGGACTGGACCCGACGGCGC
>JACMMK010000094.1 GCA_014379045.1 Burkholderiales bacterium | reverse complement strand
GAGCCGCTCGACGAGCCGCCGCAGTCGCGTCCGGGCGCATTCGGATTGACCGGCGCACCGTAGTGGACGTTCTCGCCGCTCAGGCTGTAGGTCAGCTCGGCGGTGTGCGTCTTGCCGACGAGCGACGCGCCGGCATCGAGCAGCCGCTGAACCGCAGGCGCGGTGCGCGTCGCGGGCTCATGCGACGCGAGCCACTGCGGGTTGCCGAAGGTCACGCGCTGCCCGGCGACATCGTAGATGTCCTTGGCGCCGAACGTGAGCCCGGCGAGCGGGCCGGTCGTCGAACCGGCCTGTTCGGCATGCGTGTCGCGCACGAAGGCGTTGAGGGTGTCGCGGTCTAGGATCGAGGGCATGGGTTGTGGGTTGTGGGTTGTGGGTCGTGGGTGACGTGGAGTTCGGACTGCGCGCAGAAAACCGCGCCCGCGCAGGCTGGGGTCAGGGTCGATGCAGGGTGACGGCCTGGCGCGAGAACGACATCCTGCCGCGTTTGAAGCCGTAGAGCACCGGCGGCAGTTCGGCGACCGCGTGCTCGGGCGCGGTCGTGTCCAGTACCACCAGATCGGCGGTGCGACCGACGTCGACGCCATAGTCGTCCCGGCGCAACAGGCGCGCCGAACGCCGCGTCACCATCTCGAAGCATTCGCGGATATCGTCGCGTCGGCCGACATGGCAGATGTTGGCGTAGAGGTTCGCCATGCGCATCAGCGAACAATCGCCGAACGGCGTGAACGGGTTCAGGATGTTGTTGCTCGACAGCGAACAGTTGACGCCGTGGCCGAGCAGTTCGTGCACTGGCACGACGCCGCGCAGCTTCGCGTGGTCACGGTCGCGCCCCATCAGGTAGAGATCGGTCGACGGCAACACGGTCACCGCGACTCCCGCGCCCGCCAGCGTGCGCGCGATCTGCGCGAAGCGCGCGGGCTCCATCAGCGTGAGCTTGGTGACATGGCCGACCGCGACGCGGCCGCCATAGCCGAAGCGTTCGGTGACTTCGCACACATACTCGATATCCATGTGCTCGGCGGTCGCGCCGAAGTCCAGATGCATGTCGATGTCGGCGTCGAACTCGCGCGCGATCTCGAACACCCGGTCGATCTGCGCATGCGGATCGCTGTCGGTATAGGGCGCCGCGCCGACGACCGTGGCACCCTTCTTCATCGCGGCGACCATCAGCGCGTCGGTGCCCGGATTGTTGAGCAGCCCCTCCTGGGGAAACACGCACACCTCGATATCGATCGCCCAGCGATACTCGTCGATCAGCGGCAGCACGCCTTCGAGCCCGCGCAATCCGATCACCGGATCGACCTCGACATGCGTGCGCATGTGCGCGGTGCCCTGCGCGATAGACTTTTCGAGCGTGCGTCTTGCGCGCGCGCTTACGTCCTCGACGGTGAACGCCTGCTTCTGTTGCGCGACCTGCGCGATCGCCTCGTCGAGCGTGCCGCGTTGCGAATCGCAGCGCTCGAGGATGCAGCTCTTGTCCAGGTGGATGTGGGTTTCGACGAAGCTCGGCGCGACCAGACGACCGTGCAGATCGATCGACTGCGCGATCGACGCCGGGTCTGCAGCCAGGTGAGACTCGATAGCGTCGATCCTGCCGGCCGCGATGCCGATATCGAACGTATCGGCCGCATCACGGCCCAGGATGCGTGCATTGCGCAGGACGAGATCCATCGAAGCGACTCCGCAGGTGAGTTGAGGGGCAAGGATGCAACGAATCGGAAAGGCAAGGATGCTCGGGGGCGAACGGTCGACCCGCCGTCGTCATCCGGCGGTGTCGGTCAACCTTCGCCGAGATACGCCTGCTCGAGCGCCGGGTTGCTGCGGATCTCCTGTGCGGTTCCGGCATGGACGATCTGACCCGATTCGATCACATATCCGCGATCGGCGACGGCGAGCGCCAGCGTCGCCATCTGGTCGACGAGCAGGATCGTGATGCCCTCGTCGCGCAGGCGCATCAGCACCGCGAACAGCTCGCCGATCAGCGCCGGGGCGAGGCCGAGCGAGGGCTCATCGAGCAGCAGCACCCGCGGCTTCGCAAGCAGCCCGCGCGCGATCGCCAGCATCTGCTGCTCGCCGCCCGAGAGCAGACCGGCGCGCTGGTGTCGGCGCCGTGCGATCAGCGGAAAGCGCGCGAGCATCGCGTCGATCTGTGCCGCGTCGGCATCGCCGCGCGCGAACGCACCGAGGCGGAGGTTATCGATCACCGACATTTCCGGGAACACCTGCCGCCCTCCCGGACCGAGCCCGCGCCCGGCGCGCGCCAGCGCCGGCGCGCTCGCGCGCGCCACGTCGCGGCCGATGAACAGTACCTGCCCGCCGATCGGGCGCAACGCGCCGG
>JACMMK010000093.1 GCA_014379045.1 Burkholderiales bacterium | reverse complement strand
GTTCGGCGCCCTCGGTGGTGACCGCGCGCGGCGCGCGGTCGCGCCTGGCCCAGAATTGCTCGTGCAGGAAGTATGCGAAGGTCTTCGCGAACGGTTCGATCAGCGCGATCGCGCTGGCAATGCCGAGGCTGCCGGTGAGCAGATAGGCAATCGTGAAGGCCACCAGGAAGTGGATGATGGCGAAGGTGCCGGTCTTGATCAGACTGCGTTTCATATGAGTTTCCCTGAAGCGGCGAAGCAGATGAATGACTGTGTTTCAGATGATACTGATTCGCATCCAGAGGTCCAATTGCATGAATTGATCCTGGCGATAGCGTCTACCGGTTGCCGATACCGCCCGCTGCTGCGAGCACGGTGAACGCGTCACCGATTGCCGTGATCGCGATCGACGGGCCCACCGCGTCCGGCAAGGGCACGGTGGCGCTGCGGGTCGCGGCAGCCCTCGGGTTCCACTATCTGGACAGCGGCGCCCTGTACCGGGTCACCGCACTCTGCGCGCTCGATCGCGGCATCGACCCCCGGGACGGCGCGGAAGTCACTGCGATGGCGACCGACCTTCCGGTGAGTTTCGCCGGCGCGCGCATCGAACTTGCCGGCGTCGACGTATCCGAGGCGATCCGTGCCGAGACGATCTCGCAATACGCGTCGGTCGTCGCTTCGCATCCTGGGGTACGCACGGCATTGCTCGAGCGCCAGCGGGCGTTCCGGAAAGCCCCGGGCCTGGTCGCCGACGGCCGCGATATGGGGTCAGTGGTGTTCCCAGACGCACGCTTGAAGGTGTTTTTGACCGCAAGCGCCGAGATTCGTGCGCAGCGCCGTCATAAGCAGTTGATCGAAAAGGGTTTCGCTGCTAATCTAGGGGCTATTCTTCAGGAATTGCGATCGCGTGACGCCCGGGATTCGAGCCGCGCGGTCGCGCCCCTGCAGGCAGGCGCACCCGACACGGTGCTCGACTCCGACGGCATGACGATCGAACAGGTCGTCGACGCCGTGCTGGAGCGGTACCGCCGGGTCGTCGACCAGTCTTAGGCGTCCGGCCGTTCCGCCGGCGCGGTGAATCGATCGATCGGATCGATTCGCTGGCGCAACGGAGCAACTCCTCGACGCCCGGTGGCGTGTTCGCCGCAACCGGGTGGTAGCGCAGGGAGCTTGACCGGACACTTCTTTCCATTTCCACCGGCGCGAACCCGGAATCGCACACACAGGTCACCTACCGCATGTCCACCGCCACCGCTTTTGCCGTTGCCTCAACCATCCCTGCCGCCGTCTCGCAACATCCGCCGGAGAGCTTCGCCGCACTGTTCGAAGAAAGCCTTTCGCGCAAGGAGATGCGCCAGGGTGAAGTGATCACCGCCGAGGTGATCCGCGTCGACCCGAACTATGTGGTCGTCAACGCGGGACTGAAGTCCGAGAGTTACATCCCGGTCGAAGAGTTCCACAATGACCGCGGCGAGACCGAGGTCCAGGTCGGGGACTTCGTCAGCGTCGCGATCGAATCGCTCGAAGACGGTCATGGCGAAACGCGCCTGTCGCGCGACAAGGCCAAGCGCCTCGCCGCCTGGCACGCACTCGAAGACGCGCATAACAACGGCTCGATCGTGCAGGGTGTCGTCAATGGCGCGGTCAAGGGCGGCCTCACGGTGATGATGGACGGCATCCGCGCGTTCCTGCCCGGTTCTCTGGTCGACCTGCGTCCGGTCAAGGACACCTCGGCGTTCCAGGGCAAGCTGCTCGACTTCAAGGTGATCAAGCTCGATCGCAAGCGCAACAACGTCGTGGTCTCGCGGCGTGCCGTGCTCGAACAGACGCAAGGCGCCGAACGCCAGCAGCTGCTCGAGACGCTGAAGGAAGGCTCGGTCGTCAAGGGCATCGTCAAGAACATCACCGACTACGGTGCGTTCGTCGACCTGGGCGGCATCGACGGCCTGCTGCACATCACCGATCTCGCATGGCGCCGGGTCAAGCATCCGTCCGAAGTGCTGGCGGTCGGCGACGAGGTCGAGGCGAAGG
>JACMMK010000092.1 GCA_014379045.1 Burkholderiales bacterium | reverse complement strand
TGCCGAATGTTGCAAAAGTCTATCCTATCGCGAGTCCCGGCGGGGCGGTCCGCTCGAACGAACTTCGTTTCACGATCTGCCCGTGCCACGCTTCGAGCGCGGGTAGCGTGCTGCGCCAGTCGTGGGAAAAGCGGGCATCGACGTAGTGCACCGCGACGCCCAGCACCAGGTCGGCGAGCGAGAACTCAGTTCCGACGAGAAAGTCGGTCGTGTTGCACGCGTCGTTCGCCGCGGCCAGCGTACGGGCGATGCGTGCCTCTTCGCGTTGCAGTTTCTCGGGGATCTGCATGTTGACCGGACGACGCGTCTCCAGCACGCGTGCGACGGTCGCATCGATCAAGCCGTTTCCCAGCGCCTGCCACCACTGCGACCGCCAGTAGTCGGCACCCTCGCGCGGCGGCAACGGCTCGCCCTCCAGGTGATCGAGATAGTGAACGATCAGTGTCGAGTCGAACAGATGCTGCCCGGACTCGACCTCGAGCACCGGCACCTTGCCGAGCGGGCTCCAGGCCGGAACCGGACTGTCAGAAGCCCAGGCATCGACCACCACGAACTCGCAGTCGATCTGTTTTTCCTCGATCAACACGCGCGCCTTGCGCACGAAAGGTGAGAACAGCGAACCGTAGATTTTCATGGCGCTCGGCGGATGCAGAAACTCGACGAGGTACGCGCCGTTCGGCTGCAGCCGGAAGCCGCATCGGCGGACGTGGCCGCACGGCGTACCGGCAGCCTCCAGTGGGGCGACCAGCATCTCGCACGGTCGATCACCTTATACTCATACGAGCCATCGCATCGGCATCGTTGTCCAGTACCCCTCGAGCGAACAGGCATGGACCAATACCCGACGCTCAAGCTCATCGCCGAAAAAGGCGACCTCATCGCGATCGTCATCGGGCTACTCCCGGTGTTGGGTGCGCTTGCGATCGGCGCCACCGTCGTATGGCACTGGCTGATCCTCGCAACCGGGCTCGTGGCCGGTGGAGTGCTCTACGGCCTGACGCGAAGCTATGTCGAACTCGTGCGAGTCATCGCGGACGTGATGATTCCTCGCTGACAAGTTGCGCTCGCAAGGGCGCATCGTCTCAGCGACACTCGGGCATCGTTGCGCACGGTGCCATCGTCGAATTCAGTCCCGGACCCGCAGCACGACCTTGCCCAGCACCTTCCGGTCGCGCACCGCACGCAGCGCCGGCAGGTAGTCGCCGAGCGGATAGCTTGCCATCACCTGCGGCGCCAGCTTTCCCGCCTCGTAGAGTTCGAACAGGTGCATCTGCGCGCGGCGCACCTTTTCCGGTTCCCGGTCGCGGTAGTCGCTGACCTGCAGGCCGATGATCGAGATGTTCTTGACCAGGATCAGCCCGGCCTTGATCTCGGGGACACGTCCCTCGGCAAACCCGACCACGACGACACGTCCGCACCAGGCCAGCGTACGCAGGCTCGCGTCGAACACGTTGCCGCCCACTGGATCGATGACCAGGTCGATGCCGCGGCGGCCGAGCGCATCGAACACCTGCGTGCGCAACGATTCGCGCAGGTCGGGCCGGTCGGTCATCACGACATGGTCAGCGCCGTTTGCGCTGGCGATCCGCGCCTTCTCTACCGTGCTGACGCTGGCCACCACCGTAGCACCGAGTGCCTTGCCCAACTGGACGGCCGCGAGCCCGACCCCACCGGCTGCGCCGTTCACGAGGACAACCTCGCCCGGCCGCACGCCGCCACGCTCGACCAGCGCGAAATACGCCGTGAGGTAGACGAGCCCCATCGCCGCGCCTTCGGCATAACCCATGCGCGCCGGCATCACGAAGCAGTTGTGCTGCGGCACCCGGCAGCGTTCGGCGAAAGCCCCGTGCTCGACCTGCGCCATCACACGATCGCCCGGGCGGCAGGTGCTCACGCCCGCGCCGACCGCCGAGACGATCCCGGCGAGATCCTTGCCCGGCACGAAGGGACGCGGCGGCAGCTTCTGATACGTGCCACCGATCACCAGCAAGTCCGGAAAGTTCACGCTCGCGGCGTGGACGTCGACGATGACCTCGCCGTCTTTCGGCTCGGGCTCTGCGCACTGCGCAAGCTCCAGATGTTCGATCGAACCGTGTTCATTGACCAGCAGCGCGCGCATCATCGGCTCGAATGTGCTGAATGTCGAGCGTCTGCGTTCAACAGACTGTCGTTATCGGCGCCGAGCGCCGGATACCCGGCGTCGACCGCGTCGCCTGAGAAGATCGGCGCGACCGGCGTCGGCAGCGCCGTGATCGTGCGCCCCTGCGCGCTCACCGTGCGCGCGAACACGCCGCGCGCCTGGAAGTGTGGGTCGCGCAAGGCTTCTTCGATGCTTGCCATCACCGAGCAGCAGACGTCCTTGCCGGCGAACGCCGCCTGCCAATGCGCTGCAGTGTGCTCACGCATCCTCGCCGCGACCGCGCGCGCAGTCGCCGGCGGATCGGTCGCGTCGTCGCGGTATTGCGCAGGCAACTCGATCGCGTCGCAGAAGTTCTCCCAGAACTTCTGTTCGAGCGGCGCCGCGGCGATGAACTTGTCATCGCGCGTGCGGTAGAGGTGATAGCGCGCGGTGCCTCCGGTCACCAGGTCGCCACCGGGCTCGGGCCACTCGCCCGCTGCGAGCCCGTTGCCGATCGCCCAGTACAGGTAGGTGAACAGGTTGTCGCCCATCGCGATATCGAGCTTGCAACCGGTATCCGTGAGGTCGCGCTGGCGCAATGCGAGCAGGATGTTGATCACCGCCGGGTAGGTGCCCCCGCCGATGTCGGCGACCAGGGCCGACGGCAGGACCGGCGCGCCGTCCTCGCCCGCGGCGAGCGACAGCATCCCGGACTCGGCGACATAGTTGAGGTCGTGCGCCGCGACCTGCGCGCGCGGACCGTCCTGGCCATAGCCGGTGATCGCGCAGTAGACGATGCGCCGGTTGAGCGCAGACAGTGCGTCGTAGCCCAGGCCGAGTCGGTCCATCACGCCCGGTCGGAACTGCTCGACCACGACGTCCGCACTCTCGATCAGCGGCGTGAGCCGGGTCACCGCATCGGGCGCTTTCAGATCGAGCGCGAGGCTGCGTTTGCCACGGTTGAGCAGCGCGAAGTTCACGCTGTCGTCGCCGAACTTAGGTGTGTACGAGCGCATGTCGTCGCCGCGCCCGGGGCGTTCGATCTTGATGACCTCGGCGCCGGCCTGGGCGAGTATCAGCGTGGCCAGCGGGCCCGGCAGCAGCGTGCT
>JACMMK010000091.1 GCA_014379045.1 Burkholderiales bacterium | reverse complement strand
TCTCCGGTGCGGCCGTCGCGATCGACGCTGGTGGCACCCCGCGGCCGCTCGCAGAGGACGCCGCGCTGTTCAACGGCGAGACGATACGCACCGCGGCCGCGTCGTCGGCGGTGATCGCGTTTCGCGACCGCTCGGTGATCACCGTGATCGCGGCCTCCGAGATGCGCATCGACGACGTCCGCCTGCGCGCCCAGCAGCCGGATCAGGAAAGCTTCGTCGTGCGCCTGCTCACCGGGGGGCTGCGTATTCTGACCGGCCAGATCGCGGCGCGAAGTCCCCGTGCCGTGCGTTTCCAGACGACCACCGCCACGATCGGCGTGCGCGGCACCGGGCTCGACCTGCGCCTCGGCCAGCACTGCGTCGGCACGGTGTGCACCGAGCTGTCGACCTACGTTTCGGTGTGGGATCGCTCGATCGTGTTCATCGCCGATGCGGTCGAACTGGAGGTGCCGGTCGACCGTTCGGCCGTGTTCAATCCGAGCCTCAAGCAGGTGCAGATACTTGACGCGATCCCGGCGTTCTTCACCGGCGAGGCGGCGACGCGTCCGGATCAGTTGAAGATCGACTTCGACCGGCTGTTCGCGCTGACCACGTTCAACGATGCGCCACCGGGGTTGTACGTGGGCGTGCGCGACGGCAACGTCAGTCTGCTCGGCCCGGACGGCGTCATCGATCTGGGGCCACTCGAATCGGGTTTCCTGGGCGACGGCAGCGGGCGACCGGTGCGTTTCGACAATCTTCCCGCGTTCCTGTTCAACGATCCGTTCCCGACGCCGGATATCCCCGGCTCGAAAGTCCGCGTGTTGCCACTGATCGGTCTGGGCAGTGAAGCGGGCAGTACCGCCTGCGAGGTGCGATGAGTCGCCGTCAACCCATGCCCCCACGGTCCCCTGGTTCGTTGCCATGCGCGGTGCTGCTCGCCTTGGTCGCGGCAGGCATCGCCGCACCCGCTTCGGCGCAACCGGCGCCGGGCTTGGGCAAGGGCGCCGACGCGCCCGCATCCGAGGTGCTGCTCGTCGTCACGCGCTACCAGGTCATCGGCACCAACCCGCTGGGCGCCGAAGAGACCGAGGCGGTACTCAAGCCCTATCTGGGCGAGCATCGCAGTCTGGCCTCGCTCGAAGCTTCGGCGATCGCGCTCGAGACGCGGATGCGCGAACGCGGGTTTGCATTCCATCGCGTGATCGTCCCGGCGCAGCGCCCCGAGCTGGGTGTCGTGCGCCTCGAGGTGTTGCGCTTCACGCTGGGCAACGTGAATGTCTCGGGCAACCGTTTCTTCACGCGCGAGAACGTTCTGAAGAGCGTTCCGGCACTGAAGACCGGCGACGCCCCCGACGTGGTCGAACTCGCGCGCCAGCTGTCGCTCGCCAACGAGCACCCGGCGAAGCGTTTGACGGTAACGATGCGCGAGAGCACGACTTCGGATGCCCTCGATGCCGAAGTGCAGGTGCGCGACGTACAGTCGAGTCAGCTGTTCATCGGACTCGTCGGCAACACGCGTGATGAATACAACCTGATCAATCGCAACACCGGTTACACCCGGTTGACGCTCGGTTACCAGAACAGCAATCTGTTCGATCTCGATCACGTCGGAACGCTGGCCTACACCACGTCGCCGGAGGAGCTTGACGCGGTCCGGCAGTACGCAGGGTTCTACAGCCTGCCCTTGTACGCGTTGAGCAGTCAGGTGTCGGCGTTCTACGTGCAGTCCGACGTCGATACCGGCTCGGTTCCGGTCGGCGGCGTGCCGTTCAACGTGAGCGGTCGCGGCAAGTTCTACGGCGCGCGCTTCACCTACACGTTGCCACGGGTCGCCGACGTGACGCAGCTGCTGTCGGTCGCGTACGACGTGCGTTCGTTCGAAAACACGATCGATGTCCTCGGCGGCGTGCTGCCGGGCACGCCGGTCACCACGCGTCCGTTGTCGGTTCGCTACCAGGCGCGCGGCGAGCGCGCATGGGGCGGGGCGAGCGGGTATGTCGAGTACGCGGTGAATGTGAGCGGCAGCGACTCGGCTTCGTTCGACGCCGCGCGCAACGGCGCGACCGATTCATGGGACGCTTTTCGCGCGGGGTTCGATGCGAACTACCTGTGGAACAGATGGGTATTGGCGACGCGGTTGCGCGGGCAGTTCTCCAGCGACATCCTGATCCCGGGCGAACAGTTCGGCGTGGGCGGTGCCACCTCGGTACGCGGTCTGCGCGAGCGCGAATATGCCGGCGAGCGCGGCTACTCGGTGACGCTCGAAGGCGTCGGTCCGGCGCTGGTCGGCGATGCGCGTCCGGTCGTGTTTCTCGATCATGGCTACGCGTACCAGCGTCAAACGCCGCTACCGGTGGCCGGGGTCATCAACGGCGGCCAGTCGGCGACGAGCACCGGCGTCGGCGTGCGCTGGAACTGGCAACGCAAACTCGACGTGTCGGCCGATCTCGCCTATGTACTCGAAGGCCTGAAGGACGCGCCGGGTGTCGAGGGAACGCCAGCCGGGCATGTGAAGCTGCACTTCTCGGTGTTCTACCGCTTCTGAGTCGGGGTCGACCGGGACCGGGCGAGGCCGTACGTCGAGCGTTGTGCGCTGTGCCCCGTCGGGTGACCGACATGTGGCTTCAGATGATCCTGGCCGCACGCAGCGCATCGATATCGGCGGCCGATTTGCCGAGTAACTCGCCGAGCACCTGATCGGTATGTTCGCCCAGCAGCGGCGGGCGCCGATGTTCGACCGGCGTATCCGAGAAGCGCATCGGGCTCGCGATCATCGGAACCTCTCCGGCGGTCGGATGCGGCAGGCGGAACGATAGCCCGCGCGCGCGCGCCTGCGGGTCGGCGAACACCCGATCCATCGTGTTGATCGGCCCGCACGGCACCCCGGCGGCTTCGAGCGCGCCGATCCAGTGGTCCATCGACGCGCGCGCGATCGGTTCGGCGAGCAACGGCACCAGCACTGCGCGGTTGCGCACGCGATCGGCGTTGGAGGCAAAGCGCGGATCGTCGGCGAGTTCAGGCGCGCCGATCACCGTGCAGAGCCGGCGATACTGCCCGTCGTTGCCGGCCGCGACGATCAGGCTGCCGTCCCCGGCGCGGAAGGTCTGGTAGGGCACGATGCTCGGATGGCCGTTGCCGATGCGGGGCGGTATTTCGTCCGACACGAGGTAGTGCATCGCCTGGTTCGACAGGTACGCGACCTGCACGTCGAACAGCGCGAGGTCGATGGATTGCCCGCGTCCGCTCGCGTGGCGCGCCTGCAGCGCGGCGAGCACCGCGATCGTCGCGTATTGACCGGTCATCAGGTCGGTGACCGCGACGCCGGCCTTGACCGGACCCCCGCCGGGTACCTCGTCGGGCTCGCCGGTGATGCTCATCAGCCCGCCCATGCCCTGCATCAGGAAATCGTACCCGGCGCGCTCGCGGTACGGACCGGTCTGCCCGAAGCCCGTGATCGAACAGTAGATCAGGCGGGGACACGCTGGCGCGAGCGAGGCGTAGTCGAGGCCGTACTTCGCCAGACCCCCGACCTTGTAGTTCTCGAGCAGGACGTCGGACTTCGCGGCAAGTGCCGCGGCGATCGCGCAGCCTTCCGGCGTCGCCAGATCGAGCGTGATCGAGCGTTTACCGCGATTGGTCGAGAGGAAATACGCCGATTCGCCGGTCGTGGCGCCGTCGGCGGCGCGCGTGAACGGCGGGCCCCAGCCGCGGGTGTCGTCGCCCGTGCCCGGACGCTCGACCTTGATCACTTCGGCGCCGAGATCGGCGAGGTTCTGGCTGCACCACGGACCGGCGAGCACGCGCGACAGATCGAGCACGCGACAACCGGCGAGCGGTGCACCCATCGAGCCCGCGCCCACGCTTCGACCGGGAAGAGGGCGGGGATCGGCGTCGGCTTCGGTCAGGCGGGTCACTCGCCGCCGAACGCGGGAATCCCCGTCTGCGCGCGCCCGAGAATCAGCGCATGGATATCGTGCGTGCCCTCGTAGGTGTTCACCGCTTCGAGATTCATCACATGGCGGATCACGTGGTACTCGTCGCTGACACCGTTGCCGCCGTGCATGTCGCGCGCCATGCGCGCGATGTCGAGCGCCTTGCCGCAGGAATTGCGCTTGAGCAGCGACACCATCTCGGGGGCCGCGGCGTGCGCGTCCATCAGGTGCCCTAGGCGCAGCACCGAATGCAGCCCGAGCGTGATCTCGGTC
>JACMMK010000090.1 GCA_014379045.1 Burkholderiales bacterium | reverse complement strand
CTGCACGCGTCGATCGCGCGTGGTCGAGCCCGGCTCTGCTCGAAGAGACCGACTGGGCGAGCGCGGGCAAGGTGATGCATGCGCTGCGCATCGAGGCGCAGGCCGAGCTCGATTCAGCCGAGGTACCTGCGACCGGCATCGTCTGGTCGATCGGCGCGCAGATGCGCTATCTCGGGCAGGGTCACAGCGTGCCGGTGAGCATTCCCTATCGGCGGCTCGATGCTTCGGTCGCGCCGCTCATGCGTCGGGCGTTCGAAGCGCAGTATCGAAAGCTGTACGGGGCACTGGTACCCGGCGCGCACGCGCAGGTGATCACGTGGCGGCTGACCGGGCGCGCCCCGATGAAGCGGCATCGCTTCCAGTGGGGCGACACGCGGGTCAGCGCGAAGCCGGTCGCGCGCGGCAAGCGCCGGGCGTTCCTGCCGGTGCGGGGGCGCTTCGCCGAGGTGCCGGTGTTCGAGCGCTACTCGCTCAAACCCGGCACCCGGTTGAGCGGCCCGATGATCCTCGAGGAACGCGAATCCACGCTCGTGGTGCCGGTCGCTTCGACCGTCACCATTCTTCCCGACTACACGGTGTCGATCATGATCAAGGAGTTCGACTGATGGCCGCCGCAAAACGTGCGCGCGTGTTCGATCCGATCGAACTCGAGATTCTCTGGAAGCGGCTGATCAGCATCGTCGACGAGGCGTCGGCGACGTTCGTGCGCACCTCGTTCTCGACCCTGGTGCGCGATGCGAACGATTTCGCCGTCGTGCTCACCGATGCGCAGGGCCGGTCGCTCGCGCAATCGACGATGAGCATTCCGTCGTTCATCGGCAGCCTGCCCGCGACGGTCAAGCACTTCCTCGACAAGTTCCCCGCGCCTACGCTGAAGCCCGGCGACGTGATGATCACCAATGACCCGTGGATGGGCACCGGGCATATCCATGACGTGAACACGGCGATGCCCCTGTTCCATCGTGGCCGCCTGGTCGCCTTCGCCGCGGTCGTCTCGCACCTGCCCGACATCGGCGGGCGTCTGCGCAACTCGGGCATCCGCGAGATCTACGAGGAGGGCCTGCAGATCCCGCGCCTGAAGCTGATGCACGCCGGCCGCCCCGACCCGGCGGTGGTCGACTTCATCAGCCAGAACATCCGCGTGCCGGAACAGGGGATGGGCGACATCTGGGCGCAGGTCACCGCGTGCCGGATGATGGAGGAGCGTCTGCAGCCGCTGCTCGCCGGCGTCAAGCTTGACGACCTGGGTGCCGAGATCCGCAAACGCTCAGAGGCGGCGATGCGCAAGGCGATCCGCGCGTTGCCCGATGGGGTGTATGAATCGAAGGTCGACCACGACGGCTTCGAACAGCGGATCGTGATCGCGTGCAGGATCACGGTGAAGGGCGACCGGCTCGCGATCGACTACACCGGCTCGAGCCCGCAGCTGCCGCGCGCGGTCAACGTCGTGCCGATCTACACGTTCGCCTACTCAGCGTTCCCGGTGAAGGCGCTGCTCTGCCCGGATATTCCGAACAACGAGGGCAGCTTCGCCCCGATGACCACGTGGGCGCCCGAAGGCACGATCCTGAACCCCCGGTATCCGGCCGCGAGCGGCGGCCGCGGCATGATCGGACACATGCTGCCGCCGGCGATCTTCACCGCGCTCGCCGATGTACTGCCCGATCGGGTGTGGGCATCGGGCTCGGCGAACTCGTCGGTGACGATGTCGGGTGAACATCGTGGCCGGCGCTTCGCAGTGATCAACTTCCTCAACGCCGGCCAGGGTGCCTCGGCGCAGCGCGACGGCTATTCGGTCCTGTCGTTTCCGTCGAACCTCGGCAACACGCCGATCGAGGTGATGGAATCGCTGGCCCCGCTGCGGGTGATCGGTCGCTCGATCCGCCGGGGTACCGGGGGCAAGGGTCGCCATGTCGGCGGCGACGGTCTGCGCTTCGAGTTCGAACTCGTCGCCGATTCACCCGCGGTGACCTCGTTCATCATGACCCGGCTCAAGTCGGCGCCGCCGGGGCTGGCCGGCGGTGAGTCGGGCGCGCTCGGGCGCCTCGAACTGAACGGCAAGCCGATCGATCCATCCGATCACTGGGTGCTGCAGCCCGGCGATCATGTGCTGATGGAGACCGCGAGCGGCGGGGGCTACGGCAGCCCCGCACGCTGAACGCGATCGACTGGCGTGCGTGGCGGGCGGTGGCCCGGGAGGCCGGTATCGACCGCCCGGTTCAGCGCAACCCGTTGCGACAGGCTCAGGCCATCCAGCAACCGCAACCTATTGCTCCCCAGAACGCTTTCTGATCCGCCACCGGAATATCCGCGAACCACGCCTGCGCCCCTTGGCCGTGGACCGTGCAGCAGTCCGCTGCGGCCTGCTTGCGCGCCGCTGCGGGTACGGGCGTGCCGCGCGGCCGGTAGTAACCGCCGAAGGTGCCGACCGGTGACCACGAGGGGCTCGGCGCAGGCAACGGCGGGGCGAGCTTTTCGTACGCGCCTGCGCCGTGGACGATGCTGCCGCCAACGACCGTCATCACCGACCTCAGGTGTCGGATCTGTTCGTCGGGAACGCTGAGGTAGTCGGCCGAGAGCACGGCGAGGTCGGCGAACTGCCCGGCCTTGATCGCGCCTTTCCTGCCCTCCTCATTCGAGAACCAGGCGTTGGACTCGGTCCACAGCCGCAGCGCCGCGACGCGATCGAGGCGGTTTTCCTTCGGACGGATCGGCATCCCGCCGAGCGTGCGCCCGGTCACCAGCCAGTACAGCGAGACCCACGGGTTGTAGCTCGCTACCCGGGTCGCATCGGTGCCGGCACCGAGCGGCACGCCGGCGGCCAGGATGCGCTGGACCGGCGGTGCTTCGCCGACCATCTGCTTGCCATAGCGCGCGGCGAAGTCCTCGCCCTGGTACGCCATCCGGTGCTGGATCGCGATGCCGCCACCGAGCGCCTTGACGCGATCGATGTTGCGCGGAGAGATCGTCTCGGCATGATCGAAGAACCAGTGGATGCCTTGGAGGGGCACCTCCTTGTTCACCTTCTCGAATACGTCGAGCGCACGGGTGATCGTCTCGTCGTAGGTCGCGTGCATACGGAACGGCCATTTCACCTGCGCCAGATGGCGCACCACGCGCTCGAGATCCGCCTCCATGTTCGGCGCCATGTCAGGCCGCGGCTGCCGGAAGTCTTCGAAATCGGCAGCCGAATAGACCAGCATCTCACCCGCGCCGTTGTGACGGTACATGTCGTTGCCCTGACCGGGCTTTACGATCTTCGACCAACCCTGGAAGTCCGCGAGTTCCTCCTTCGGCTTCTGCGTGAACAGGTTGTAGGCGATCCGGATCGTCAACTCGCCCGCGCGCGCCAGCCGCTCGACCACTTCGTAGTCCTGCGGATAGTTCTGGAAGCCGCCGCCGGCATCGATGACCGAGGTGATACCCAGGCCGTTCAGTTCGCGCATGAAGTGGCGCGTCGAGTTGACCTGGTCGTCGAGCGACAGCAACGGCCCCTTGGCGAGCGTCGAGTACAGGATCAGCGCGTTCGGCTCGGCGATCAGCATGCCGGTCGGGTTGCCGCTCTTGTCGCGCTCGATCACGCCACCGGGTGGATTCGGCGTGTCGCGCGTAAACCCTACCGCGCGCAGCGCTGCGCCATTCAGCAACGCACGGTCGTAGAGACGCAGGATGAAGACCGGCGTCTCCGGCGCCGCGTCGTTGATCTCCTTCAGCGTCGGCATCCGCTTCTCGGCGAACTGGTACTCGGTGAAGCCGCCGACCACGCGCACCCATTGCGGCGGCGGCGTGCGCTTCGCCTGCTCGCGCAGCATCCGCATCGCTTCGGCGAGCGAGGGCACGCCGTCCCAGCGCAGCTCCATGTTGTAGTTGAGTCCGCCCCGGATCGGATGCGTGTGGCTGTCGAACAGGCCGGGGATGACACGGCGTGCGCCGAGGTCGACGACCTGGGTCTTCGGCCCGGCGAGTTTCATCACGGTCTTCTCGTCGCCGACGGCGCTGAAGCGCCCATCGACGATCGCGACCGCGGTCGCCGCCGGCGTGGCCGCGTCGAGGGTCGTGAACTTGCCGTTCCTGAGGATCAGCGACGGCGTGCTAGCGCCCTGCGCGAGTGCCGGCGACGCGCCGACGGCAACCGCCTGCGCCAGACCGGCGCCGCCGAGTTTCAGGATGTCCCTGCGTTCCCATGTCCTGCTCATCAATCATCTCCTGGTAGTGCGCTTGAAGCTGCTGCTGGGTAGATATTGCGGCCGTCGTTCTGCGGCGTGCCCGGGCGCGCGCTCCCTTGCCTGCCTTTGCGTCAGGCATCGGAGGCATCGGCGACGACCCTGGGCGCCAGTACGGCGCGGATTCAGTCCTTGATCGCCTCGACCTGGATCGACAGCCGGATTTCGTCGCCCAGGCCCGGAACCCCGAACTTCATGCCGAAATCGGAACGCTTGAGCGTGCCTTCGACCTGCGCGCCGCAGGCCGCCTTCTTCACGATCGGGTGCATGGCGCAGTTCGAGCGCACGATCTGGAACGTAATCGGCCGCGTCACGCCGAGCAGGGTGAAATCGCCGCTGACCGACACCGGCTTGCCGCCGTCGAACTTCATCGACTTCGACTTGAACGTCAATGTCGGGAACTTCTGGACATCGAAGAAATCTGCCGCGCGCAGATGCTTCTCGAGCGCAGGGTCGCCGGTGGCCACCGAGGCCGCGTCGACGGTGACGTCGAGACTGCCGGTACCGGCCTTCGCGTCGAGCACCAGCTTGCCGGTCGTCTTGTTGAACTGCCCGTGGTGGGTCGAGAATCCGAAGTGGTCGACCTGCCAACGCGGGAACGTGTGCCCGGGGTCGAGCGTGTAGCTGTCCGCGGCGAGCGCGGCGTTGTTGTATCCGATGCCGCAGAAGGTGCAGAGCAGCAGGGTGGACAGTCGGGGTCGAAGCCTCATCGGTCATTCTCCCGACACAGCGGCGCTCGCGCACGCACGCGATCGACGCTGCGTCTCGTTCGTGGTTGAAGGGGTCGTTCGAACTACTTTATGCAGCGCGGGTACAACGGCGCGCCGATTTGCTCCAGCAGCCCCGGTGTGCACGGCGGCTGGTGAACCTTTGGATACCATGAAGCGGTGGGTCGGCGCGTTGGCGGCACATTAAATGGTACCTCGACAGTCCAGGTTGGCGCTGAGCGTCGGGCACGCGCATCCCATGTGAGAATGGCGCTACGTCTGGCACGCCGCCTGCTTCGCAATGCGTACGCGTCGCGCGTACCCACCTTGGACCCGAATCATGCTTCTATACCCGCCCCGCAACGTAGCGGTTGACTTCGCTGAGCGACTGCGCAGGGCGACTGCGAACGCAGCGCGCCACCGGGCGAGGAACCGGCCCGCGGATCGGGGCACGCTCGCCGCTGTCGCAGCATTCGGTGCAATCGCTGCACTGACGGTCATCCCACCGGCACAGGCCCAGCAATATCCGAACCGCCCGGTGCGCGTGGTCGTGCCGTTCGCGGCCGGCGGTTTGAACGACACCATGGCGCGCATCTTCAGCCAGCAACTGAGCGAGCGGCTGAAGGTACCGTTCCTGATCGACAACCGGCCCGGCGCCGGGGGCACCACCGGCACCGCGATCGTGGCCCAGGCGGTATCCGATGGCTACACGCTGCTGTTCAGTTCATCGACCACCATCGCAGTGAGCCCGAGTCTGTTCCTCAAACTGCCCTACGATCCGGTGCGCGATTTCGCGCCGGTGACCACGGCTTCTTCGGTCGAGATCGTGCTGCTGGTGAACCCGCAATTCCCGGCGCGTACCGTCAAGGAGATCATCGCGCTCGCCCGTGCCCAGCCCGGTGAGATCAAGTACGGTTCGGTCGGCCTCGGTTCGTCGCAGCATCTGGCAGGCGAACTGTTCGGCGCGATGGCCGGGGTGCAGCTGCTGCATGTGCCGTACAAGGCCGCCGGACAGGTGCTGACCGACACGATTAACGGCCAGATCTCGCTCGACTTCGAACCGATGCCGACGGCCTTGCCGCACGTCAAGGCGGGCCGGCTGCGCCCGATCGCGGTGACGATGCCCCGGCGCTCGAGCGTGCTGCCCGACCTGCCCACCATCGCGGAAGCCGGACTGCCCGGCTACGAGATGGTGCTCTGGACCGGGTTGCTCGCCCCGCGCGCGACACCGCAGCCGATCGTCGACCAGTTGAACGCGACGATGCGCTCGGTGCTGGCGGCCGACGATCTCAAGGAACGCCTGCTTGGCCTCGGCGCGACCCCGATGGGCAGCACACCGGAGCAGTTCGGCACCTTCATCCGCAGCGAGATCAAGCGCTGGGCCGAAGTGGTCAAGGCATCCGGCGCGAAGCCGGAATAACACGCTCGACCGAATGCGTGGCGAGGCGGGGCGCGGGTAACGCGTGGCAAGGCGCCCCGCTTCGAACTCGACTCGTTCACCCTGACGGGCGAACCGGCGGGCTCCGCGGCAACACTGGAAACTCAGGCACGGAAGTCAGTGCGGAGCATCCTGGCGCATCGACCGTTCGGAGGCGCAACCCAACCGTTCGTCGTCGAACGGCTCGACGCGCGTGCAATCCGCACGGTGGAATCGGCACCAATGTCCTTTGAGGTCAAACGCTTCGATGAGAGAGTGCATGTGTTACCGCGTCTCAGAGATGTCACGTCACCGACCTTCCCGCGCGAACCGATGAGCGACGCACCGTTTCCCACCCTGTTCAACCTCGACCAGATTGAGCGCTCGATTCCGTACGATCCGACCGTCGACACGCCGGTGGCGAAGCCGGTGCCGATCGACCCGGATCCGCGCCACGCGCTCGAGCGCCAGTTCCCGCATGTGCTCGCCCGGATCATCGGGCTGTGGGGGTCGCCGATGTGCTGCGAGTATCTCCAATCGCTGATGGTGATGGATCGCGGAGAAGTACGGCAGGGCTTCCCGATCGAACTGATCGAGGATCTGATCATGCTCGACTATTGCCACAACTACCGGCCCGGTCTGCCGCCCGCACTGAAGTAGACAACCGGGTGCGCCGAGCGCTCAGGCAAGGGCGTCCTCGCGACCGTCGACGAGGTCGTCGAGGTCCGCATCGGTGTCTTCGGCGCGGCGTTGGCGCTGCTGCGCCTCGGCGGTGAGTGCGAAGCGCAGCAGTTCCAGCCGGCCATCGGCATGTTCGACGATGGCGGTGCAGCTTTCGACCCAGTCGCCGCAGTTCAGATAGAGCACCTCGCCGATCCGGCGCTGTTCGGCGTGGTGGATATGGCCGCACAGCACCGCATCGACGCCGCGCCGCCGCGCTTCCTGGGCAAGCCCCTGCTCGAAATCGCTGATGAAATTGACCGCGCGCTTCACCTTGTACTTCACCGCGGCCGAGAGCGACCAGTAGCCGAAGCCGAAGGTCTGCCGGATCCGGTTCAACACCCGGTTCAGCCATAACAGGATCACGTAGCCGCGGTCGCCGAGCACTGCGAGCCAGCGGTGATACTTGGTGATCAGGTCGAAATCGTCGCCGTGCAGCACCCAGATCCGGCGGCCGTCGGCCGTCGTGTGCAGGGCATCCTTGACGCACTCGATCTCGCCCAGGCGGATCGGCAGGTACTCGCGCAGGTTCTCGTCGTGGTTGCCGGGGATGAACACCACGCGCGCGCCCTGACGCGCCATCTTGAGCACGCGCCGCACGACCTTGTTGTGACTGGCGGGCCAGTAGATGCCGCTGCGTGCGAACTCCCAGAAGTCGACGATGTCGCCGACGAGATAGAGCTGATCGGTGCGAAAGCTCTTCAGGAAGCGCAGCAGCAGCTCAGCCTGACAATTCTTGGTGCCGAGATGAACGTCGGAGATCCAGACGGTACGGTAGCGGGGCTTGGCGGACGCCGCGCGGGCGGGGTCGCCGGGTATCAAGTTCGCCTCTTCGGGTCCGTTCATCAGGCGTGCAATCCGGTGGTGATGCGGTCACGAGATCGACTCGGGTTGCTCACGACACCGCAACAAAACGTCCTTACGCTCGGGCGAACTTTAGGGAGTCCGGATGACAACTTCGATGACGGCCGCACGACAGAACGATGACAGGGCTGTCCCGACGCCTCCGGGCGGAAACGAACGCAGGAACGAACGCAGGAAAAAACCTTCGCTGATCGAACGGGTACACGATCGCATGTTCGATGCGATCTACTCGCGCGCGCTGGTCTACAACACCTGCTGGGAAGATCCTGCGGTCGACCGGATCGCACTCGATCTCCATCAGAACGATACGGTGCTGGTCATCACCAGCGCCGGCTGCAACGCGCTTGACTATGTGCTCGCAGGGGCCGGACGGGTGCTCGCGATCGATGCGAACCCGCGTCAGAACGCGTTGCTCGAGCTGAAGCTCGCCGGAATTCGCGCCCTCGAGTACGAAGACTTCTTCGCCCTGTTCGGCTTCGGCCGCCACACCGAGTTCGAAGCGCTGTACCGCAGCCGCCTGCGTCCCCAACTATCGCCGTTCGCGCGCCAGTTCTGGGACAAGCACTGGCACTGGTTCACGCATCGCGGTGTCGGCCAGACGTTCTATTCGCACGGATTGGCTGGACAGGTCGGGCGCGTCGTGCGCGGCTATTCGCGCCTGAAGCCGGCGCTCGCGCACGCTATCGCCGATCTGCTGTCGGCGCGCAGCCTCGAGGCGCAACGTGCGATCTACGACGAGCGCGCCGGCCCGTTGATGTGGAATGCCGGGGTGAAATGGACGCTCGACCGGCAGTTCACGATGAGCCTGCTCGGGGTGCCGCATCCGCAGCGCGCGGAGGTCGAGCGCCAGCATGCCGGAGGCGTCGCCGCGTTCGTGCGTTCGGCCGTCGACTACGTGTTTCGCGAATTGCCGCTCGCGCGCAACTATTTCTGGCAGTTGTACATGCGCGGTCACTACACCCGCGACTGCTGTCCCGAGTATCTGAAGCCCCACGGCTTCGCGCGGCTGCAGAGCGGCCTGCACGAGCGCGTCGAACTGCACACCGCGCTGTTGACCGAGTTTCTGTCGGAGTGCGAGCGCCCGATCGACAAGTTCGTGCTGCTCGATCACATGGACTGGATGGCCGGGTATCGTCCGCAGGCGCTGGCCGAGGAATGGGAGTGGATCCTGCAGCGCGCGGCGCCGGGTGCGCGGGCGATCTTCCGCAGCGCGCATACCGACCCGGCGTACCTCGACACGACGTGGGTCAACCATGGCGGTGAGCGCCGCGCACTGCGCGACTGGCTCGCGCTCGATCCGCATACGGCGCGCGAGCTGTCGCGCCAGGACCGCGTACACACGTACGCGGGGTTTCATATCGCGAACGCGCTCGGCGCCGGTAGGTTCGCGGCGGCTTGAGCGGCCGGCCCAGGCTCACGAAGTGCGAATTGACCACGCCTGGTGCAGGCACTTCGGCCGTGATGAGCCTCGCTGACGCCCGGATTCTGTGGCAAATGCTGCGCGGCGAGCCGCGTACGGGGAGCCACGCAGAGCGCCTGGCCGGGTTCTATGCGCCGCAGGCCGAGCACTACGATCGCTTCCGCGAGCGGATGCTGCACGGCCGGCGCGAACTGATCGAAGCGCTGGCAACGGCGCCAGGCGAGACGCTCGTTGAACTCGGCGCCGGGACCGGGCGTAACCTGGAATTCCTGGGCGACCGGCTCGCGCATCTCGATCAGGTGTATCTCGTCGATCTGTGCGCGCCGCTGCTCGCCAGGGCGCGGGCGCGTTTCCGCGACAACCCGCGGGTGCATGCGGTCGAGGCCGACGCGACCCAGTGGCGTGCGCCGGCGCCCGTCGACCTCGTGCTGTGCGCGTATTCGCTGACGATGATTCCCGACTGGTTCGCGGCAATCGACAATGCCCATGCGATGCTGGCGCCGGGCGGGCGGATCGGCGTCGTCGATTTCTATGTATCGCGCGCACATCCGGCGCCGGGACGAGTGCGCCATCGCGGCGTGACGCGCGCAGCGTGGCCGCTATGGTTCGGCCATGACGGGGTGCACCCGAGCGCCGATCACCTGCCGTATCTGGAGCGCCGGTTCGAACCCGTGCACGTGTCGGAGCACAGCGGCAGCCTCGCCTGGCTGCCCGGCGTGCGCGTGCCGCACTACCGGTTCATCGGCCGCAAACGACCGGGGTAGTGATGAGCCTCGGGCACCGCGTGGCGCGTTCAACATTCGCAGACCACCAGGGGCACATACATCTCGTCCGCGGTGGTGCCGCCGTGCACGCCGACAAGCCGGTGGCGGTTCTCGCCGGCGACCCAATCCTTGATCGTCCAACCGGGACGCATCATCAACAGATAGTCGCCGATCCGTCGGGCGAACATCGGATGATCGCGTCCCTGCGCGATCCCGAACCAGCCCGCGGCGATCGCCTGCGGGCTCGGCAGCAGATCGAGCGCGTGTCCGAGTTGC
Organism: Burkholderiales bacterium; assembly: GCA_014379045.1. Taxonomy (GTDB): domain Bacteria; phylum Pseudomonadota; class Gammaproteobacteria; order Burkholderiales; family CAIKXV01; genus CAIKXV01. The sequence goes on along the minus strand of JACMMK010000090.1, from coordinate 3,650 downwards.
GCCTGCACCGCCCGTTCGAACTGCGCGTGCATGCCCGCGTTGACATACGCGTACGCAAGACGACGCTCGCCGCACAGCGGGTGCGCGAGCATGGCCGCGATTTCGGGATGGGCGTCGATCTCGATCGCGCGCGCCTCCGGCGCATCGATGAAACCGTGGTCTGCGGTGACGATGACCAGCGTGTCGCTGCCGGCGAGGCGCGCGAGCAACGAACGCAACCCCTGGTCCAGGCGCCAGAGTTCGGCTGCCACCTCCAGGCTGCGGGTGCCGTGATCGTGACTGTTCGCATCGATCTCCGGGTAATACGCGTAGATGAACTGGCGCGCCTGCGTCGACTGCACTGCGGTGAAGATCTGGTCGAAGAACTGGTCGCGGGTCTGGTAGGGGAAACGTGTGGCCGGACCGTTGTGCGCGAGGTTGTAGTCGGAATCGATGATCCAGCGCGGCGACACCGTCGCCGTCGCGGTGGCGAGGCGCGCAGCGAGCGGCGTAGGCTGCGCGAAGAAGTGCAGCGGGTTGACGCCGAGTTCGCGCAGCAACCGGCGTTCGCCACGGGTGCGAAACGGCAGTATCGTCGCGACCCTGCCGATTTCCTCGAGCCAGATGTGCCAGCCGGTGAGGCCGTGCTCACGCGGCGCAGCGCCGGTGAGAAACGTGCTGATCGCGGTCGCCGTCGTCGACGGGAACACCGAGGTCATGCGTCCGACGCGATGTTCGGCAAACGCGGTGTCGCGGCCGTGCGTCGCGAGATAACCGTCGCCCAGACCGTCGATCACCAGCAGGACGATGCGGCGGGCGGCACGCACCCGTGCCGGTGGCAGCAACGCGAGGGTTCGGTGCGGCGAGCGCTCTGCGTGCACGCCGCCGGTGCCGGCTTCGATCGACGCCATCAGATTGACGAGACTCGCGTCCCGGTAGTCCGGCATCACCGCCGGCGCGTCCCATGGCGCGTGGGGCAAGGTGCCGAGGCCGGCGTCAGGGACGACTCTGGGACCGACCCCGAGGTCGGCCCCGGGGCCGACCTCGGCAGCGCCGATCACGTTCGCGTCGATGCGCCGCTCTCCACGGCGTTCACCACGGAAGGATGCACACGGGGACTGCGCACGAGCGCGTTGCGGACCACCACCGGGATGACCGACCTGCCGAGCCGCGCGTGGGCGAGGTCGCGCCGCGGAACGGCACGAAAGGACGGACATTCGTACAGTTCGATGTCGTCCTTGGTCATCGGGTACTCGGCACAGGACAGAAAGCCGAAGAACCAGTTGCCATAGATGCGACATTTGGAACGACCGTCGTCGCTGCGGTCGAGGAACACGCATTGCTCGTACAGGCAGCACTGGCCGCAATGACTGCACTCGCCCTCGATCCGATGCGACACGCTCTGCGCGGCGGCGCGCTTCTCGTTGTAGAAGCGTCGTGCGATCACCTCGGCACGTCCCATCGCCTGAAGATGTTTAGCGCACTGGCGCAGCGTTGCGCGATAGTGCCTGACGTACGAGAAATCCATCGCGACGCCTGCCGCCATCAACGGCGCCGCGGGGAGCACCAACCATAACAACGAAAGGACGATCGTTTCGACCACGCGACCCAGAGGCTGCATCAAGCAAAGTTCTCCGTACCACCGGCGCGACGGAGCGCCGAACCATGGCTGTAGCTGCTGCGATCGTCCGCGCGCAGGATGCGTGCCGGACTCGAAGAGCGCCGGATCATACCGATTACTGCCGCGTTACGAAACAAGCGACCGGCCCTGTCGAGGGGTCGCGGCGTAGCGTTCCGGACTCACCCCGACTTCGTATTGCGGCCTTCGACCAGATACCAGAGCCCGAACGGCGGCACGGTAGTGACCCGCACCACTTCGATCGGCGTATCGGCGAGCACGTCGTCGAGCGACAGATCGGTGCGCCAGCCGAGCCTTTGTGTCAGCGGCGACAGCATCCGCTGGCCGAAGGCGATCCATCGGTTGCGATGATGCAGATGGTTGACGATGACGATGCGGCCTCCCGGTCTGCATACGCGCACCATTTCGCCGAGCAGCCGCTTGTGATCCGGCACCGCCGTGACCACGTAGGCCGCCATCAGGGCATCGAAGCTCGAATCGGCGAATGCCATGCGCATCGCGTCCATGCGCAGGATATGCGCATTGCCGATGCGGTTCACGGCAATGCACCGCTGCGCCTGCAGCAGCATGCCGAAGGAGAAGTCGACGCCGATCACCCACGGCCCGCTTCCGTACATCGGCAGGGCGATGCCGGTGCCCACGCCGACCTCGAGCACGCGCTCGCCGGGCGTTGCGGCCAGCCACTCGACGGCCCGTTTGCGGGGCGCGTCGAAGACGCGGCCGAACAGGCGATCGTAGATCTTCGCGTAGGCGTCGTAGATGCGCTCGAGTCGCGCGAGATCCAACCGCAGGCTCCGTCGGGTGTCGGTACGATTGTCGCATGTGCGGCGCGCACGGCGGCGCGGCGCGCTCGCGGCGGATGCCCCCATCGCGCACCGCGGTCTAGCCGCTCAACACATTCGACCTTCCGTCCTCGACGACGAACGTGGCAAGGGTTCGCATCGACGAGCGCGGATCCTCGACCTGGTCGACGGCGCGAAAGACGGTGCGCCAGCGCGCGCTGCTCAGTTCACAGCGGACGTACCCGCGCAGTCGACTGTCGAAGAACTTCACGTGCGGGTTGAGCGGCAACGCTTTCGCCGTAGTCTGGTACGGAATGCCGCGCGAACTGATCGAGGTGCCGACGAACTCGGCCGCGACGACCGGGGAGCGCTCATCGTCGAATTCCGGTTTCAGTTCGTTCGCCCAGAACGAATGGATGTCTCCGCCGATCGACACGGGATTCGACGGCCTGCGTAGCGCGAGACGCGCGAGGAAGCGTGCGCGCGCGCCGGCATAGCCGTCCCAGCCGTCGGTCCAGAACACGTCGGCCCCGGCGGGGCTGCGGGTCTTGATCTGCGCCATCATCAGCGATTGCGCGAGCACGTTCCAGCGCGCGCGACTCGCGTCGAGTCCGGCATCGAGCCAGCGCTCCTGCGCGTCGCCCCAGATCGTAGCCGCCGGGTTCAGGCGCGCACTGCAGTGCTCGACCAGATTGCCGCCGCCGCGCCTGCCTTCCGCGCACACCTGATCGGATCGGTACTGCCGATTGTCGAGCACATGGAACGTCGCCAGATCCCCGAACGCGAACCGGCGATAGAGCTGCAGATCCGGCCCGCGCGGCAGGCTCGCGCGGCGCAGCGGCAAGTGTTCGTAGTACGCCTGATACGCGTTGGCGCGGCGTTCCAGAAACCACTTCGGATCGTCGCGGTTCTCGGACTGATCGCCGGCGTAGTCGTTCTCGACTTCGTGATCGTCCCAGGTCACGATCCACGGCACGTGTTGATGCGCGCGGCGCAGGTCCGGGTCCGACTTGTAGCAGGCGAAACGGTTCCGGTAATCGGACAGGCTCACCGTCTCGGCCGGGGATTCGTGACGTCGGGGCACGGCTCCGGTGCTCGATGTTTCGTAGATGTAGTCGCCCAGATGCACGACCAGATCGAGATCGTCCTGCGCCAGGTGCCGGTAGGCGGCGTAGAACCCTTGCTCATAGTTCTGGCACGACACGAACGCAAAGCGCAGCGCGGCCGTCGGCGCGCCCGGCAACGGCGCG
>JACMMK010000089.1 GCA_014379045.1 Burkholderiales bacterium | reverse complement strand
GCAAGGCTCGCCCGGGCCGGCTGTGGTCTGCGCGAGCGCGGGCGTCGCGATGGCCATGAGGGCGCCCACGCAGGCTGCAACGATCGCAGCGATGAAGTCGGAACGCAATCGCGCCTCGCTGCCGGTCTGCACTGCAGTCATCTCCATCCGTACGCGCGACCGTTCGTGGTCGCCGAGCCGACACCGGACATCAGCGCAGCCGGGTGATCAGGCTCGAGGTGTCCCACCGCCTGCCCCCCGCCTGCTGCACGTCGGCGTAGAACTGGTCGACCAGCGCCGTCACCGGCAGCAGCGCGCCGTTGCGCTTCGACTCGTCGAGCACCAACCCGAGGTCCTTGCGCATCCAGTCGACCGCAAAGCCGAACTCGAATTTACGTTCGACCATCGTGCGGCCGCGGTTCTCCATCTGCCAGCTCTGCGCCGCACCCTTCGCGATCACCGCGAGTACCGCAGGCATGTCGAGCCCGGCGCGCTGACCGAAGGCGACCGCCTCGGACAACCCCTGCAACAGGCCCGCGATCGCGATCTGGTTGACCATCTTCGCGAGTTGGCCGGAGCCGCTCGCGCCGAGCAGCGTCACCGCCTGCGCATACGCGCCGATCACCGGCGACACGCCGGCGAAGGCTGCCGCGTCGCCCCCGCACATCACGGTCAGCATGCCGTTGACCGCACCCGCCTGGCCGCCGGACACCGGCGCGTCGATGAAATGCAACCCGCGCGCGAGCGCCGCCGCGCTCAACTCGCGCGCGATGTCGGCCGACGCCGTGGTGTGATCGACGAACACCGAACCGGCCCTCATTCCGGCGAACGCGCCAGCTTCACCGAGCACGACCGAACGCAGGTCCTGATCGTTGCCGACGCAGGCGAACACGATGTCGGCGGCGGCGGCGGCCGCAGCGGGCGTCGTCGACGTGGCCGCGCCGTACTCGGCGGCCCACTGCGTCGCCTTCGACGTCGTGCGGTTGTAGGCGTTGACCCGGTGCCCGGCGCGCACCAGGTGTCCTGCCATCGGATAGCCCATGACGCCGAGGCCGAGAAAAGCCACTGCACGCGCAGGTACCGCGGAGTACGTTTTATCGGCCATGGTTGCGATGGTCAAAGTTCGCGGCGGTACCGGGCGACCTTGGCCTCGTCGACCTCGACGCCCAGGCCGATGCCGCCGGGCACCTCGGCATGCCCTTCGACGACGCGGATCGGTCGCGCGACGATGTCGTCGGCGAGATACTGGTTGGTGATCGACAACCCCCAGTCGAGCCCGGGCAGCGCAGCCGCCAGATGCAGCACGCCGGCGATGCCGATGCTCGACTCGGCGACCTTGTTCGCGAGGTTGACGCGCAGCCGCAACTGCGCGCACAGCACGCCGGCATCGAACACCTCGCGCATGCCGCCCAGCTTGATCGTCTTCAGGCTGACCCCACTCGCCGCCTTCATGTCGTGGTGACGCTGGATGTCGTCGAGGCCGTGCAGGCCCTCGTCCGCGCCGATCAGGATACGGCTCGCGGCGGCGACCTGCGCCATGCCGGCGAGATCCTTCGAGCGCACCGGCTGCTCGAAGAAGTCGAGCGCCGCGTTCTTCACCACGTCTACATAGGCTAGCGCCTGCTCGACCGTGTAGCCCTGATTCGCGTCCGACGAGATCAGGTTACCCGGGCCGAGCACGTCGCAGATCGCCGCCGAGCGGCGCGCATCCTCGACCGCCTCGCCGGTGCCGACCTTGATCTTGTAGGCGACGAAACCGGCCGCCTTGCGCGCCCGTGCTTCGGCGACATCACCGTTGGTCGAACCCGTGCCGATCAACCACAGCACGGCCATCCGGTCGCGCCGCTGGGCACCGAACAGTTGCCACGCGGGGACGCCGGCCACCTTCGCGGTGATGTCCTGCAACGCCATCTCGACCGCGGACTTCGCCGCATGATTGCCGTAGAGGGCGAAGGTCCAGTGCTCGGTGATCGCGTGCAGATCGGCGAGCGCACGGCCTTCGAGCGCAGGCACCAGGTAGCGCACCGCGGCCACCATGCTCTCGACCGTCTCGCCGGTCATGTGCGGCGCGGAAGCGGCCTCGCCCCAGCCGACGGTGCCGTCGCTCGCCTCGACCCGCACCAGCAGATTGTCCGCGGCGCGGATCTCGACGCCTGCCATCTTCATCGGTTTGGCCATCGGCAGGCTGACCGCAATGGCTTCGATGCGCTTGATCGTGAGCATGTCGGATTCCGTTCGTCAGTTTCTGAGGGGTTCGCGCTGCACTTCCATCGAATACGTGAAGCGCCGCTCGGGATGCACGGTCACCGAGTTCTCGAAGTTCTCACCGCTCGCCCCATAGTACCGGCGCACGAACGTCAGCGCAGGCGTGCCGCCGGCGACGTTGAGCGCGCGCGCGAGGCGCGACGGAATTCGACTCGCGAAGATCTCGAAACGCGCACGCACCGTCGGTTCGCCGTACATCCGTTCGACCTGCCGGTAGACATGCGTCTGGGCATGATCGACGGCATCGACCACTTTGCTGTAACGAGGCAGCAGATAGATATCGGTCCAGCCCAGCGGCTCGGGACTCGTGTGCGTGCGCCGGATCGCGCTGATGCGAAACCAGCGCATGCCGACGGCGCAGTTAAGCAGCAACGCGAGCGCCTTGTCGGCCACCACCAGCCGGGTACTGACGTTCTTGCGGAACGTGTCCGCCGGATAGTTCATCAGTTCTTCGACCGTGCGCACGCTCTGCGTGAACGCCGTCGGTGTCTCGGAGGCGATCACCACCGAGCCGGCACCGGGCCGCCGCACCAGCAGACCCCGTTCGGTGATCGTGCGCAACGCTTCGCGCACCGTGTACCGGCTCGCATCGAAGCGCTTGCACAATTCCACTTCGGGCGGCAGCAGACCGCCGACGGGCAGCACGCCAGTGCGGATCTCTTCGGTCAGGCGCTGAGTGATCAGCTGATACAGGGGGGCAGTGGCGCGGCTTCGCGTGCCCGCGCGCTTGGACCGTTCGCTGCCGACTGAGGGTTCCACCGCCGCCTCCGCAGGGACGCTTCATCGAGTCAACGTCGATGGTAACATTTGTCCGGACAAAAGATCAGACGAACCCGTAGCGGGAGAGGAGCGAAACGATGGCCAAAAGCAAGGACCAGAAGGTCAAGAACAAGGACAGCGGCAAGAAGAAGAAAAACGGGAACGACAAGGTCGCGAAGTCGGTGCTGGCCGAAATCGACGCGTCGCCGACCTCGATCCGGATGCGCGAGTACACCGACATCCTGTTCGAGGTGAAGGATCAGGTCGCCTGGATCACGATCAACCGCCCGCGCGTGCTCAATGCCTTTCGCGAGCAGACGCTCGACGAGATGATCGACGCGTTGAAGTCCACACGCGAGGATCCGACGATCGTGTGCGCGGTCGTGACCGGCGCCGGCGACAAGTCGTTCTCCGCCGGCGGCGACTTCTTCGCGATGAAGCGCCTGAACTTCACCAATGCCTACATGTGGAACGACCGCATGCTCGGCCTGGCGATGACCATCCGCGGGCTGCCGATCCCGGTGATCGCGATGGTGAACGGGTGGTGCATGGGCGGGGGCCATGAACTCGCACTTTGGTGTGATCTGGTGATCGCCTCCGAGAACGCGGTGCTCGGACAGACCGGCGCGAAAGTCGGTGCCTGCCCGACGGTCGGCGCGACGCAATACATCCCGCGCATCATCGGCGAGCGGCTCGCGCGCGAGATGATCTTCTGCGCGCGCCGCTTCGGCGCGAAGGAAGCCGTCGAGGTCGGATTGATCAACAAGTGCGTGCCGCAGAAGGAGCTGGTCGCCGAGACGCTCAAGTGGTGCGAGACGATGAAGGGCCACAGCGCGCTCACGCTGCGCATGACCAAGAAGTCGCTCAACTTCGAATCCGACAACCTGTATTCATCGTGGCAGCAGGGCATGGAACTGCTCGCGCATGTCTGGGGGTCCGACGAAGCGAATGAGGGCATGAACGCGTTCCTCGCTGGTCGCAAACCCGATTTTCAGCAGTTCCGGGCGAAGGCGAAGGCGGAGCTCGTCGACTACATGGACGGCTTCGAGAACGATCTGAACGAGCCGCCCGAGATGCGCAAGCTTCACCGATGAGCACGCGAGGCCCGCGGCGAGGGACCCGTCACCTGAAAGGTGACGGGATCGACGTAGCCGAGTCGGGCTCTGGCGCCGACAGCGCATTGGCGGGATGTGCCCGGT
>JACMMK010000088.1 GCA_014379045.1 Burkholderiales bacterium | reverse complement strand
TCGATCAAGGGACCGGGCAGCCCTATGGGGGCCCGGAGCGCCGGTTCGCGTTCTTCCCGCGCAGGCTGCGCAACGACCCAAACGAAATCCGCCATGACCTGCAGGGCGCCGATCGCCGCAGCGGCAAGGATCGGCGTAAGCCCAATGGTTCGGATGATCCCGCAACTGCGCGGCGCAATGGCGGGGCATAGCGCGTAGGGCGGGCCCTGGCCCACCGGCAGTCTGCGGCCGTCTAGCGGCAATGCCAGTTGCGAGATGACGTGCCGCAACCGGCCCGTCATCCCGACGTGGAGATGCGCAACGCGCGCAGGCTCGTCACATCTTGTAGGTGAAGCCGAGCAGGTACTGGCGTCCGTACTCGTTGTACTCCAGCGGCGTCGTGTAGAAGTCGCCGCCGTTGGCGAAGTCCGAACGCTGCACCGTGCGGTAAGGCGAGTTGGTGACGTTGTTGACCTGGAACAGTACTCCCCATCCGGCCAGGCGACTTGTCGGCTGGAACTCGTAGCCGACCTGCACGTCGAGCTGGCGGTCGGCGAGCACCTGCGTGTACTGGCGTTGCGCAAACAGTGCGGTGACCTCGCCCTGGAACTCGGACCGGTAGCGCTGGCTGGCGCGAGCCGAGAAACCGTTCTTCTCGTAGTACGCGGTCAAATTGGCGACTATCTTGGACAAGCCGGGCAGGGTGGCGCGGTTGCGCGCTTCGTCGAGCGGATCAGGATCGATCGAGGTCTCGGTATAGGAGGCGTTGAACAGGATGCCGAAGCCGTCCAGCGCCGGAGTGAACAAGCCGCCTTCCAGCGAAGTACTCAGCTCGACGCCGCGCATGTAGCCGCCGCTACCGTTCGCCGGCGTGGTGAAGTTGCCGATGTTGGACACTGGGACAATCGTGGTTGGATTCGTGAAATCCGAGAAATCGTAGTCCGACAAGTTCTGGTTGTAGATGTAGCTGTCCAAGTCCTTGTAGAACAGCGCCAGCGCGACGTAGCTGGCTTCGCCGAAATATTTCTCGAACGAGACATCGCCTGAGGTCGCGCGCCAAGGCTCGAGCAGCGGGTTGCCGCCGTTACCGCTCCACGTGCGCGTCGTCAGGTCCACGCCCGCGGTCGCGGATGCGCGCAGGTCGTCGATGCGGGGACGCGCCTGCGTCTTGGCCGCGCCCAGGCGCACGATCCAGCCTTCGCCGAAATCCGCGACCAGATTCAGGCTGGGCAGCACGTCGTCATAGGTGGTGCCGCGCACCAGGTTGCCGGTCACCTGGCCGCTGTCGATGTCGAAGGCTTCCGAGGATTGATCCGTGCGCACCAACTGCACGCCGACATTGCCGCGCAGACGTACGTGTTCGCCCAGATCGGTGTCGATGTTGAGCTTGGCGTATGCGGTCTCGACCTGCTCGGTGACGGTGAAATCCTTCTTCAGGTCGTCGTCGCTCAGGCTCAGGACCAAATCGTAGTAGCGATCGACTACGCCGGGCACGTCGTAAGACAGCGAACCGGGAATGCCGGAAAAGCCCAGGTCGATCGATGGATGCACCAGGCTGGGGTCCACCATTGCCGACGTGGCGCCGTCCTTGAGCTGCGCGAAGTACACCGAGGAAGTCTTGTCCTTGACTCGGCGCGTGCCGGCGAAACCGGCGTCGAAACCGCTGAATGGACCGGACTCGAAGGTTCGTCCCACCGCCAGCCGTATGCCGCTGATCTGGTCGTCCTGCCAGGTCTTCTCGAGGCGCCCTTCGCGGCCCCAGCCGCCTGGATCGCTGAGCACGATGCTCTCAGGATCGGTGTAGTCGAGGCCCGGCGTGAACGTCGGGAATCCGGATGAGCCGAGCGGCAGGGAGAAACCGATGCTGTCCCTGCCTGCATTGCCCGCGTAGGTTTCGAGGAAATCCTGCGAGCGCTTGGCGCGCGAGTAATACAGGTCGGTGCTCGCGCTCCAGGCCTCGCTGACTTTGAACTCATTCTTCCAGCCGAACGAATACATGGTGTCGTCGCGATCGTTGACATCGTTGCGCACGATCGGACGCACATTGTTGACGATACCGCCGGTGACGATCGGAATCCCGTTGAGATCGGTGGTGGTCGCATCGGTGAACGAAATGCAGCGCACGCATGGAGCCGGCGGCCATTCCGCACTCTGGTCCCACATGAGCCCGCGGGTTGACTCCTGCTGTTCGAACTTCGAGTAGTACATGTCGACGATGCTGTGGATGTTGTCGTTGGGCTTGAACTCCAGCACGCTCATCACGCCATCGCGGGTCTGGTCGCGCGAGCGTGCCCAGACTTCGGCACCCATCTGCATGACCGCACCGGGCGGTTTGCCGGGAACGGGATACGCGCCCCAGGGGTCGGCGTTGCCCCACCACCAGGCTTTGTAGTGTTTCTCCTGGAATGGCGAATCGAGCCGCGCGATGCCGATCGCGAAGCCGATGGTGTCGTCGGCGAACTGGTCGACGTACGAAGCGCTCACGCGATAACCAGTGTCGCTGCCGTCGTAGTTCTGCTCGCCGAGCGAGTTGTATTCGCCACGGGCATTGAAGACGAGGCGACGTTCACTGAATGACAACGGCCGGATCGTGCGCAAATCGACGGTACCCGACAGGCCCTGGCCGATGAGCGTTGCGTCCGGCGTCTTGTACACGACCGCGGAATCGAGCAGTTCCGACGGGTATTGGTCGAACTCCACGCCGCGGTTGTCGCCGGTGCTGACCTGCTCGCGGCCGTTGAGCAGCGTAGCCGCGAAGTCCGGCGACATGCCACGGATGGCGATGACCTGGGCGCGGCCGTCGACGCGCTGCGCGGCGAGGCCGGGCAGACGCGCGAGTGATTCGGCGATGCTCACGTCAGGCAGCTTGCCCAGGTCTTCGGATGAGACTGCTTCGACGATCGAGGTCGCGTCCTGCTTGGTTTCGCGCGATGTCGCGATGCTGCGACGGATGCCGGTAACCCGAACTGTCTGCAGGGTGTCGACGTCGGAGGCGGCCGGAGTCGGCGAAGGCTGGTCGACAGCTGCGTCTGCGGGCGGTTGTTGTTCGGCCGCCGCCGGCGGCGAATCCGCCTGGGTCGACTCTTGCGCCAGCGCCATCCCGGGGGATATGAGAGCGAACCAGCACGCGGTCGCGAGCATGGATCGGCGCGGCTTGCCGCGTGCGAGCAAATGACCTCGGGTTCGCGTGATGACAGTCATTAGTCCTCCCAGACCTCGTTGACAGCGTTGTCAATACGTGCGAGAAATTTGTTTGTCAAGCAAGACAAGCAGTTGCGTTTGCACAACCGCCTGCACGCGCGATGTTTTCCGCGCGTT
>JACMMK010000087.1 GCA_014379045.1 Burkholderiales bacterium | reverse complement strand
GCGGCGTCGCCTGCATCGACGCGCGCTCGCTGAAGTGCGCGAACCAGGCCGCCAGTGCCGGACGCGACGCCCGCCAGTCGTCGTCGCCGAAACGAAAGTCGAGCCATCCCAGCGCGGCGGCGATCGCGAGTGTGCCGATCGTTGGCTCACCCGCGAAGGCGGCTGCGTCGTGTTCCAGCACGTCCAGCCCCTGGTGCCATTTGATGCGCTGCCCGTCCATCCATTCCGGCCAGTGCAGTTCCTTCGGGCAGAACGCCAGCTCGTAGCGCACTAGGATCGCTGCGTCGAGGATGCCGTCGGCGATCGCCTGCTGACGCAGCGCGCTCCAGCGCGCGGCGCCGGGACCCGGAAACAGCTTGCGCCCGGAATTGAAACTGTCGAGATACTCACAGATCACCGGCGAATCGAAGAGCGCCTGGCCGTCATCGGTGACCAGCGTGGGAATCTTCATCAGCGGATTGGCGCGAGCGAGATCTTCGTTGACCTTCAGCGGTGAAACGGCCGTCGCGATCTCCTCGACCCGCGCCTCCAGCCCGGCCTCGCGAACAAGCAATCGCACCTTGCGCACGAACGGCGAGGCGGCGTTGAAGTAAAGCTTCATCGGGGTCTCCGGTGGAATGACGCATGACAGTACAAGATACGACACGACAGTGGGCGGTCGTCAACCCGAGCCGGCGGGAATACATCGACCGGTTCAACCGCGACGTCAAGGCCTGACGCCCGGCGCCATGCAAAACGCCCCTGCCGTGCAGGGCAGGGGCGTCGTCGTCAGACGGGGTGCCGCGCTCAGGCGAAGTTCTTCGCCGCGAAGTCCCAGTTGACCAGACCGCTCAGGTACGTCTCGACGAACTTCGGCCGCGCGTTGCGGTAATCGATGTAGTACGCATGCTCCCAGACATCGATCGTCAACAGCGCCTTGTCGCCGGTCGTCAGCGGCGTGGCGGCGTTGCTCGTGTTGACGATATCGACGGAGCCGTCGGTTTTCTTGACGAGCCAGGTCCAGCCGGCACCGAAGTTGCCGACCGCGCTCTTGGAAAACGCTTCCTTGAAGGCATCGTACGAGCCGAACTTCTTGTCGATCGCCGTCGCCAGTGCGCCCGAAGGATGACCACCGCCCGCCGGCTTCATCGAGCTCCAGAAGAATGTGTGATTCCAGACCTGCGCCGAATTGTTGAACACACCGCCGCTGGACTTCTTGATGATGTCCTCCAGGCCCATGCTCTCGAACTCGGTGCCCTTGATCAGGTTGTTGAGGTTCGTCACGTACGCCGCATGATGCTTGCCGTAGTGGTATTCGAAGGTCTCCTTGGAGATCAGCGGGGCGAGTGCATCCATCGAATACGGCAGGGCGGGAAGGGTATGTTCCATCGAGGGTCTCCGGGCGGTCGGGAAAAAGAAAAACGGCGGATCAGCCTATCACCATCGACAGGACCGGTTCCACCGTCCGGGCTTTGATCATCGACGATCCGGCGACAGCCGCAAACGATCGACGAACTTCAATCGGCAGCACTCAGGGAACGTGCCGTCGATACGCACACTGCGTGCTACTTGAGCTTGGTCTCTTTGTACATCACGTGCTTGCGCGCAACCGGATCGAACTTCTTCATCTCGATCTTCTCGGTCGTGGTGCGCTTGTTCTTGGTCGTGGTGTAGAAATGGCCGGTACCGGCTGAGGATTCGAGCTTGATCTTGTCGCGCATGTCGTGGACTCCTCGACGTAGGCTGCTGCAGGGTTCGAGAACCGAGACCCTTGCGCGGAACCAAGCGTGGGTCGCGATCAGGTCAAATCAGGTCAGGTCAGGTCGTTTCGCCGCGTTCGCGCAGGTCGGCCAGCACGGCCTCGATGCCGTTCTTGTCGATGGTACGCAGCCCGGCCTGGCTTACGCGCAGACGCACCCAGCGCGCTTCGCTCTCGACCCAGAACCGGCGGTAGTGCAGGTTGGGCAGAAAACGCCGCTTGGTTTTGTTGTTGGCGTGCGAGACGTGATTCCCGCCGATCGGCTTTTTGCCGGTAACCTGACAGACGCGTGACATGACAACCCCAAGTTCAAATGTGAGCGATCCAGAGCCGGGTTTTATACCATGCGCGATCGAGGCGAGCAAGCGAGACCCGGTCGTTGGCGGTCAAAGAAGCCCGCGTTCGGCGAACGACACGACCCCGCCCCGTGCGACGACGAAATGGTCGAGCACGCGCACATCGACCAGCGCGAGCGCGTCCTTCAAGGCCCGAGTCAGCAGTTCGTCCGACCGGCTCGGTTCGGCCACGCCCGACGGATGGTTGTGCGCGAAGATCACCGCGGCCGCATTGGCCGCGAGCGCTGCCTTCACCACTTCCCGGGGGTACACGCTGGTCTGCGACAACGTGCCCCGAAACAGCTCGGTGTCGACAAGGATCCGATGCTGGGTATCGAGGAACACCGCGACGAACACTTCGTATTCGCGTGCTGCCAGCGAGAGCTTGAGGTAGTCGCGCACGTCTTGCGGCGAATCGAGGACGCTGGCATCGCGCAACGTCTCGCGCAGCATTCGACGCATCAACGCGACCATCGCCTGCATCTCGACGAAACGAGCAGGACCGAGCCCGGGTGCCGCGCAGAAGCTTCGCTCATCGGCCAACAGCAGTGCGCCGATACTGCCGAAGCGCCTGATCAGGTCGCGCCCGAGGTCGACCGCGCTCATGCCGCGACCACCGTGGCGCAACAGGATCGCAAGCAGTTCGGCATCGGAGAGCGCATCGGCGCCGCGTGCGCGCAGTTTCTCGCGCGGTCGTTCGCCGGTCGGCCAGTGCTTGATCGATGTCATCGGTCGTGCGCCAGGGGTGGGGGCGGCCGCGCGAATCGCGCGCTGCCTGCCGAGCCGGTGCTGAGCCTGCGACCGGTGGGCTACACTAGTCCAGTGCGTGCAAGACCGCGCCTGCGAGAGCGGCTCGCTACCGGCGAATTCGTCGAACCACCCTCAGCCCCTTTCATGACCCTACCTCGCGTCGATCGCGTCCTGCTCGGCATCACTGGCGGCATCGCCGCCTACAAGACCGGCGAGCTCACCCGGCAGCTGATCGCTCAGGGGTGCGAGGTCGAGGTCGTGATGACCGCCGCGGCACGTGAGTTCATCACTCCGGTCACCCTCCAGTCGTTGTCCGGGCGACCGGTCTGGCACGATCTCTGGGACCCGCGCGTCGACAACAACATGGCGCATATCGAGTTGTCGCGCGACAAGGGTCTGGTGTTGATCGCACCGGCGACAGCCGACTTCATTGCCAAGCTCGCGCATGGGCTGTGCGACGATCTGCTGTCGACCCTGTGTCTCGCGCGCGAATGTCCGCTCGCCGTCGTCCCGGCGATGAACCGCCAGATGTGGGACCACCCGGCGACACAGCGCAACGTCGCGCGCCTGATCGATGATGGAGTGGAGGTCTGGGGCCCCGCGGCCGGCGATCAGGCCTGCGGCGAAACCGGCATGGGCAGGATGCTCGAGCCCGCGCAGATCGCTGAGCGGGTCGCGCGCAGCTTCGCGCCGAAATCGCTGAACGGCCTGCGCGTGCTGATCACCGCGGGACCGACCTTCGAGCGCATCGACGCAGTACGCGCGATCACGAATCTCAGTTCCGGCAAGATGGGCTACGCGATCGCGCGCGCCGCGTGGGAGGCCGGCGCCGACGTGACATTGGTGAGCGGGCCGACGACCCTGACTCCGCCTCCGGTCGCGCGCGTGGCCCAGGTGTCGAGCGCGCAGGAGATGCTCGCCACGGTCAACGCGTTCGTACCCGACGCCGACATCTTCGTGAGCGTGGCGGCGGTCGCCGACTACCATGTGTTGAACCCGAGCGATCAGAAGATCAAGAAAGATGCGCACATCCTCACCCTCGAACTCGCGCCCAACCCGGACATCCTCGCGAGCGTCAGCGCACTGGCGGACCCGCCGTTCTGCGTGGGCTTCGCCGCCGAGAGCGAGAACCTCGATGAATTCGCCGAAGACAAGCGCCGGCGCAAGCAACTCCCGTTGCTTGCCGCCAATCTCGTGCAGACCGCGTTCGGGTCGGACGACAACGAACTCGTGTTGTTCGACGACGCAGGGCGCCATCGGCTGCCACGCGCGTCGAAGCTCGTGCAGGCGCGGCTGCTGATCGAACACATCGCCAAGTTGTACCACCCGCGATGACGGCGCAGCGAGCGCAGCGGGCATGCGATCGATGACGACCCGCGTCGCACTGCGTCTGCTCGATCCCCGCCTGCGCGACCAGTTGCCGGCGTACGCAACCCCCGGCGCCGCCGGCCTCGATCTGCGCGCATGCATCGAGCAAACGATGGTCGTCGAACCGGGGCGCACCGAACTGATCCCGACCGGCATCGCCCTGCATCTGGCCGACCCCGGTTTGGCCGCGATCGTGCTGCCGCGTTCCGGCCTCGGCCACAAGCACGGCATCGTCCTTGGCAATCTGGTCGGACTGATCGACTCCGACTATCAGGGGCAGGTGTTCGTGTCGTTGTGGAACCGCGGCACCGTCCCGTTCACGCTCGCGCCGATGGAGCGGATCGCGCAGCTGGTCGTCGTGCCGGTGGTGCAGGTCGCCTTCGATATCGTCGACACCTTCGACGAGAGCGCGCGCGGCGCCGGCGGGTTCGGCAGCACCGGCCGCGGCTGAGCGTACGAGCGCAATCGCCGGGCGCCGCAGGATCGGCTAGACTGCGAGGCACGGGGATGTGCAGACTCCCCGCCGCGCTTCGATACGCCGGCCATGCCGGGCTCGCGAGCGCGTCGACGGTTCCCGTCCAAGCTCTGCTGGCCCCGTTCGATCGGAGGATCAGCATGGACGCAGAAATCCCGGGTATCGCCGCTGAGACGTTGCGCAAACAGCTGGGCTGCGCGACGTCGCCATGGCTCATCGATGTCCGCCGTCAGCCGGCCTACGACGGCGATACCCACACGCTCGCCGGCGCGTTGCGGTTCGACCCGGACCGCGTCGCCGACTGGTCGAGTTCGCTGCCGCGCGATCGGCAACTGGTCGCGGTGTGCGTTCACGGACATCAGGTCAGCCAGGGCGTCGCGCGCGCACTGCGGGACCAAGGGTTCGATGCAGTGTTTCTCGAAGGCGGTATCGAGCACTGGAAAGTGGAACGGGGCGCGACGATGCGTCGGCTCGCCAACGATGCCACCGCCTCGGGCAACAGCATCCCGGTGGCGGACGCCGCGCGCACCTCGCACTGGGTGACGCGCGCCCGTCCCAAGGTGGATCGCATCGCCTGCCCTTGGCTGATCAAGCGTTTCATCGACCTTCGGGCGCAGTTCCACTTCGTGCCGGCACGCGACGTCGCGGCAGAGGCGGCACGTCTCGCGGGCTTCGCTTTCGATGCCGACGGTGCGCGCTTCACCCATCGCGGCGAGCGCTGCTCGTTCGACGCGCTGATCGAGGATTTCGAGCTGAACGATGCGCCGCTCGCCCGACTTGCGACGATCGTTCGCGGCGCCGATACCGGTCGGCTCGATCTGGCCGCCGAGGCGCCCGGCCTGCTGGCCCTGTCGCAGGGCCTGTCGTCGGTGTTCGCCGATGACCATGAACAACTCGCGGCGGGTCTGACGCTCTACGACGCGCTCTACGCGTACTGCAGAAGCTGAGAGATTATCGACGCACGCGCGACTCGTCCGACGCCTCTCGCCACGACACAGCTCGCCCGCGTCAGGCCGGCCGCATACCGGTTGTCGCAGGACGCGAACTCGAGCGCCCGGCGCGTCATTCCTTCTCGACTTTCGCCGCACGCGCCGCCTTCTCCCAATTCTCGATGTCACGGCGGACTTGCGCGGACCACGCCGCGGGAGACGGCGGCGGGTTCGCCACGATCGCCCCGGAGGCTTCGATCCGCTCGATCACGGTGGGATCGCGCAGGGCGCTGGCGAGCGAGGCATGCACGCACGCGACGATGTCCGCCGGTAACCGCGCCGGTCCGAACATGCCATACCAGCCGACCGATTCGAACGCGATGCCGGACTCGACCAGCGTCGGCACCTCGAGCATCGACGGCAGCCTGCGCGTACCGTTGACCGCGAGCGCGCAAACCTTCCCCTGACGTACGAACGGCGTCGCCGACAGCACCGGGCGGCGATGTCGGTGCCCCCGCCGGGTGCCGCCGGGACGATAAGGCGGATCGGCTTCTGTGGCCAGGCCTGCGCGTGCGTGGTGCCGGAGAAGGGAGCCGCATGGGCGACTCAAACCAACGCAACGAACGACGCGCTGTATTTCGCCACGCAGTACGCGGGGGCCGGGGCTAAGCGGCGCTCGCCGCGCCGCTGAAGTACGTCTACACCGCCTCGAACTTCAACCGCCGCACCTTCTCCATGTTCGTACCCTCGATCCGGATCAGGCTCGTCGGGCCGGCACGGTGTGGCGAATGCAGATCGCCCTCGTTGTAAACATGCGCTACCCCCGGCGTGAGCGAATATGTTCGGGTCTTCCGCACCTTTCCCGGCTTGCCCTCGGCGGCCGCCTCGAGCAGCGCGTAATCGTTCATTGCGGTCTCGCCGCGCGCCTGACCGTAGATCGCCCAGGACGGGCCATGGTCGTGCGGCGGGCTGTCTTTTGCACCCAGGTAGTGATGCGCAAGGATGCAGAAACCGAGCGTGGAATCCTCGTAGAGTATCTCGCGCTCACCGGTGTCTTCGCGCAGCACCGTCGCGAGGAACGCCTGATCGGTCAGCACCTGCGTCAGACGATCGCGTACCTTCTCCCGTCCCTTGGGACCCGGCTCGGCCTGCAGCAACGCACGAAACTCCGCGCCGAGTGCTTCCGCTGTCAGTCCCTGTGCAGTCGTATCCATCGAATCCTCCTGTTGTTGGGATGAAACGTCCGGTTGTACGTTGAGCAGTTGCCGGCCCAGGGTCTCGCGCGGACGCGTCAGACCAGGGTCACCTCGAGCTCACCGAGCTTCTCGATGACCGTCCGGACCCGGTCCCCGGCCTTCAGCCAGACCCGCTTGTCTTTCGGGTAGCCGAGGATCACGCCCTGCGGCGTACCGGTGAAGATGATATCGCCGGGCTTCAGCGTCAGGTGGCGAGAGCAATAACTGACGATCGTGCGGCAGTTGTAGATCATGTCGGATGTGTTCAGGTCCTGCCGTAGATCGCCGTTCACGTAGGTCTGGATCGCGAGGTCGTTGGGGTCGGCGATCTGATCTGCGCTGACCACATAGGGCCCGAGCGGCGCGAACCCGTCGGGAATCTTGCCCAGCATGAACTGCGTCGTCTTCATCTGCAGCCCGCGCGCCGACAGGTCGTTGCCATTCGCATAGCCGAACACGTACTTGAGCGCATCGGCCTCGCTCACGTCGCGCGCGGTACGACCGATGACGATCACGAGTTCGACTTCGTAGTCGAACTGGTCGTCGACCTTGGTCGGCAACTTCACCTTCGACCCATGGCCGGTCAGCGCGTTGTTGAACTTGTTGAACAGGATCGGCACCGGCGGAATCGGGTTGCCGGTTTCCGCCGCATGCTGGCGATAGTTCAATCCGACGCACAGGATCTTTTCCGGGTCGGGCACCGCCGGACCGAACTTCGCGCGCGTCTCGCTGACCAGTACCGTGCGCCCGCGCGGATCGTCCATCGCCTTGGCGACGAGTTTCGCGAGCGGCGCGCAGTCCGCGCCTTCGATCACGTCGTGGATCGACAGCGGCGCCTTCACGCGGAACAGCGCCGCAGCCTTGGCGACGTCGAGGATGCCGTTCGGCGTCTTGACGCCCAGGGTCATCCCCTCGCGCCCGACGAGCGTGCAGAACGTCATCCCCTTCGGCCCCAGCTTCTTCGTCGAAGTCTTTTTCATTGCGGTCTGCGCCATCGTCTACCTTTCCATCTGCGTGAGAATTTACGTGGTAGGCGCAATCGTAGCAGGCGCCCGGCGCCGACGGGCTGCGCCGCGACCGGAGACCGTGCACCGTCTCGACGACACACGCCTGCGCCGGATAGACAGAAATCGAGCATGCGACAATGTTCGAGGGCCATCGCAATCGACGCCGAGACCCACAGGAACGGCACGGCAGATGAGGAACGTACCAGTGATCGGGTCACCAGGCAGGGCAACGATGTATCGACCGCGCGCGCGCGCCGTGACGCACGCGGCGTTTGCCACGGCACTTGCGCTTCTGTGCTGGCTCGCGTTGGCGGGGACGACCTTCGCCCAGGGCGAGGGCCAGCCGAAGCTGCCGGCGATCGCCCTTGCCGTCGGCAAGCACAAGCTGAGCGCCGAGGTCGCCGCAGCCCCGGAGACGCGCGAGCGCGGCCTGATGTTCCGCTACCAGATGAAGGACGACGAAGGCATGCTGTTCGTGTTCCCCTCGGCGCAGCGTCAGTCGTTCTGGATGAAGAACACGCCGCTGCCCCTGTCGATCGCGTTCGTCGATGCACGCGGCGTGATCCTCAACATCCGCGACATGATGCCGTTCACCACCGAAGGGCATCCGTCCGACGGTGAAGCGCTATATGCACTCGAGATGAACCGCGGCTGGTTTGCGCAGCGTGGCATCAAAGCCGGCGACCGGATACAAGGGTTGGACAAGGCGGCCAAGGGTCGCTGAAGGCGCCTGGACGCTGCGCCCAGGACGCGCAATCATTCAGCTCGCGCCGACACCCTGGCGCTGATCGATGCCGAAGCGGTCGGCGAGCCAGTCGAGCATCAGCTCCTGGCCGATCGTCGGATTGTCGTGCTGGCAATGCTCGGCCCCGGTCTCCTCGGCGCTCACCAGGCGCAGGGTCACGTCGACGCCTGCCGCGCGCGCGTTGTCGTACACCGTCTGCGCATTCCCGACGCCGAGCACGTCGTGCGCGCCGTGGACGATCAGGTAGGGACAGCGCATCGATCCGAGCACGCCTTCGAGCGTGAATTCACGCACGCGTTCGGTCGCCTCACGCATCGATGCGGTGCCGGTGATCCACTTCATGTGTCCGGCGAGTCCGTGATCTTCGCCGCGTTCGGCGAACCTTTCGTACACGCTCCAGATCGCGTTGTGCGAGATCGCGGCGGCGAGGCGCGGCTCCCTTGCACCGGCGCGCGCTGCGTAGTAGCCCCCCAGGCTGGATCCGCTGACCGCGATTCGCTTGGCGTCGATGTCGGCACGTGCCACCAGCCAGTCGATGCACTTGCCGACCGGAACCTCGTAGTCGAAGCGCGTGCGCAAGCCGTAGCGTCGCAGCGCCCCGCCCTGCCCGGGCCCGTCGACCAGCAGCACCGAGATTCCGCGCTGCAGGGCACCGCGTCCGGTCATGAACCAGAGTTCGTCCTTGAATGAATCGATGCCGCCGAACGAGATCAGCACCGGCTGCCGGGCGCCGCCGTGCGGCGAGCGAATGAAGTAGGCTGGCAGGGGCCGTCCGGGCTCGTAGTCGATCTCAACGACCTCGCCGGGCGGATCGAGATGGCGTAGAAAGCCATGCGAACAACGCTCGCACTGGGTGAAGGTCTCGAGGCGACGCGGATCGTCGCCATCGAGCCAGAACTCGGCCTGCCGGTAGTAGTTCGCCGCACGCAACCAGCAGTTCATCGCAGTGCGCGAATGTCCCGCAGCAGCGGCCGCGTCACCGCGCCGCTGGTTGCGCTCGGCGGTGATCGTCCATTCGCGATACCAGCTCTCGCGGTCACGCGCGACGATCCGGCTCGCCGTCTGGAAACACTCGCTGACCGCGCCGCCGCCTTCCTGGGTTTCGCCGAGGCCACGCCGGAACTGATACGAGAACCAGAAGTCTTCCGGCCAATGATGCCAGCCGAATGCTTCGTAGCGAGGCCCCACTGCCGCGTCGGAACTGTTCACCGTGCTCCCTTCGTTTTCAGTGCGCTGGTCGACGACTCGACCGCAGCCCCGAGGGTAGCACCGCGTGCTCAGGCGGCCGCGAGACTGCCCGCCTCCACCGCGACCAATGCCTTCGCCTGATTCATGTCCGACGTGTAGCCGGTCGCGAACAGGCAGCACGCGAGCTGGTTGATCAGCGGCATCGGCAACGGTACCCGCCCTGCGAGTGCCGCACGGATCCACGCGGCGGTCACCGCGGGTTCCGACGAGCGGGGTCCGCTGCCGAGCGCACGCAGCGGACGCCCGGAATCGTTCTCGGCTTCGAACAGCACGGTGCACATGCCGCCGTCATAGAGCTCGAGTCGTGGGCGCCGGTGAGGGTTCGCGAGGGGCTCGCCGCGTGCGCCCTCGAGCAGCAACGCGACTTCCCCCGCCGCGACGAAGTACTGCTGCAAGCGCTTGAAATGTGCGGAATGAGTCGCACCGATCACCCTCACGCTGCCTTCGGGAAACGGCGTCAACAACTTAGCCATCAGGTGCGCGACGTTGCATGCCCCCAGACGTGCATGCAGCGACATCAAAGCGGCGAGCCCGGGCGACAACGCGCCCGACGGAACAAACGCGATGCCGCGCGTGGCGAGTTGCCGCTGCGCCTGGTCGGCATTGACGCTCGGCATGATGCCGAGCTCGCGCAGCACGTACGCAGCCGATGCATGACCGCCGCGATCGAGCGAGCCGTGAATCAATACGGGAATGTGGAACCGCTGCAGCAACAGCGCCAACAGCGGCAGCAGGTCGGGTTCATCGGTCGACCCGCCGTAACTCGGCAACACCACCGGGAGCACGGAGTCGCTGACCGGCTCGATGCGCGCGACACGATCGGCCAGCGCGCGTCCGAAACCGAGCAGTTCCGCGACCGACTCGCCCTTGATGTGGAGCAACGAAAGAAGCGCGCCGAGTTCGAGTTCAGGTACCCCACCATCGAGCATCGCAGCGAACACGGATTCGGCTTCTTCTGTTGAAAGGTCACACGGCGCCGCCGCGTCACCGGTCAGTTGCCTCAACAGATCGCTGTAATTCATGTCGACCAATCCGGTATGCACTGCAGCAACTCTTCTCTCCCGCGCGCGGTGCTTACCGCAATGCACGTTCCCGCAAGGCTGCGCCGACCTGCGGCACTTTCCTGCATCGTGCTGCAATCGCCATGCCAGTGCCGGACGCGCACGCGTACGCACGGGCGTGAGGCGCCATCGCGCTCGTTCGCGATGCCGGGGACCGGGGGCCGGTACAATCCTCGCCTGCCGTTGGTGCGCCGGCGCCACGCTGCGCCCGGTGCAAGTGCGCGCGCCGGTCCAGGGCTGCAACGCTGGCCCTGCCGACGCGATGCTGCACTGCGTGCAACCGATTTCAGAAGCGCGTTGCGCGATACGGAGTGGGGTCGATGTTCGGCGTTCGCGCTGCGACGAGATCGGCGATCAGGCGTCCGGTCGGCGCCGCGCCGCACAGTCCAGTGTGCCCATGTCCGAACGCGAAGAACACGTTCGCGAATCGCTCGGAACGCCCGATCACCGGCAACGAATCCGGCGTGCAGGGGCGATGGCCCATCCAGGTCTGCATATCGTCGAGCCTGGCGCCGGGATACATCCGTTTCGTATGGCGCACCAGCGCGTCGATTCGCGCCTGCGTCGGCGGCGCATCGAGCCCGGCGATCTCGACCGTGCCGGCATTGCGCAGTCCATCGGCCATCGGTGTGGTGAAGAACTTGTAGTCGCCCGACATCACCGGCGTGCGCGGCGAGATGCCGGGCTCCGGAAAATGCACGTGATACCCACGCTGTGATTCGAGTGGCACGCAGGTGCCGAGTTGCGCCGCCAACCCGGCCGAGAAGATGCCTGCAGCGAGCACGACGCGATCGACCGGGAGCGCGCCGAGGTCGGTATCGAGCGCACGCGGTCCATCGGGGCCGATCTCGAACCCGGTCACCTGTCGGCGCTCGTAGCGCCCGCCCGACTCGACGAAATGCTTGAACAGCCGCTGTGTCAACCAGAGCGGATTCGCCACATACCCCTGCTCGGGCAGGAGCACGCCGCGCACATAGATCGGTGCGAGGTCGGGGTCGAGCTCGCGGATTCGCGCGGCGTCGATATCCTCGACGCGCACACCGCGGTCGCGCCGCAGCGACCAGGCGAGCGCATCACCGCGGAACGACGCTTCGCTCTCGTACACCGCGATATAGCCGGACTGGTTGATCAGATCCGCGCAGCCCGCGGCGTGGGTCAGCGTCCGGTAGGCCTCGAAGGTCTGGCCGAGCAGCGGACGCAGCGCATCGGCGATCTCCTCGACCCGCGCGCGCCGGCTCGCGCGGATGAACCGCCAGAGCCACGGTGCAGCGTACGGCAGGCGACGCCACTTGATCGACAGCGGCGCTGCGGGATCGGTCAACCACTGCGGCACTTTCTTCAACACGCCCGGCATGCCGAGCGGCACCACCGAACCGGGACTCAGGATGCCCGCGTTGCCTTTCGACGTGAACTCGCCGGGCGGGCCCCGGTCGATGAGCGTCACCCGATGCCCGTCGCGCTGCAGATAGCACGCGACCGCGACACCGACGATGCCGGCGCCGATCACCGTGATGTCGTGCGTCGTCATCGCCCGGGCGGGGTGCCGCCGGACGTGCCGCTGGAGCCGCCGGAGCCGCTGGTGCCGCCCGGTGGTTCACCGTTCACCGCGCCGGTCTGCAGCGAGCCGTCGAGCATCGCCGCACAGTTCCAGCAGGTGTCGAAGTTCGACGGGTTGTCCTCGCCGCATCCTGCACAGCGCACGGTACCGCGCGCACTCGGGCGCGCCGCATGGGCGCGCACGATCGTCTCGGCGCGCACGCTGTCGCGCTCGTCGGCGATCCACACTTCGGGCCAGGTGCTCGCGAACGGGATGTCGCCCATCGCACCCACCGCATTGGCATTGAACAGATGCGTCTCGATCCGCGCCTCGGCGAGCGAATCGGCAAGCAGCCGTGCATCGATCAGATCGCTCGCCGAATACACCCGCTTCATGCGTCGACCGGCACGTCGTTCACCCGGGCGTCTGCGGGTCCGTCGTTCGCGCGTCGCCTGGCGTGACCCGGCGCGGCCAACGCGAACGCCTCGGCGATGAGTTCGTACGAGCGCCGGCGCGTCGCGTAGTCGCCGGTGATCGTGAGGATCATGATCTCGTCGGCCGCGAACTCGTCGGCGAGTTGCAGCATCTGCGCGCACAGGCCGGCAGGTGCGCCGATCAGCGTACGCGCACGGTTGCGCATGACCACCGCACGCTCGGGCGGCGTGTAACGGTGCGCGTCGACCTCAGCCTGCGAGGGTATCGGCAGATTGATGCCCTGCTCCATCCGCAGCCGGCGCAGATCGATCGCACCGGCGAGCCGCTCGGCCTCAGCGTCGGTTGCCGCACACACGGCGAACACGGTCAGCAGCGATTGCGCCTGCGGCTCCCGCATCGACGGGCGAAAGCGTTCGCGGTACGCGCGCATCACCTGCTCGCCACCGTGCGCGCTGATGAAATGCGCGAACGAAAAGCGCAGCCCGAGGTGCGCGGCGAGCGCACCACTGTAATCCGACGAGCCGAGCAGCCAGATCTCGGGCGAAGTGTCGCCGGCGGGCTGCGCCGCGACGCGCGCGAACGGATGATCGGAGGGCAGCGTGCGATCGAGAAAACCGACGAGGTCGATCACCTGCTGCGGAAACTCTTCGGCGGTCGGATAGCGACCGCCGCCGACGGCGATCGCCGTGCGCTGGTCGCCCCCCGGGGCCCGTCCGATGCCCAGATCGATGCGCCCCGGGAACAGCGCTTCGAGCATCCTGAACTGCTCGGCCACCTTGAGTGCGCTGTAGTAGGGCAGCAGCACGCCGCCAGTGCCGACGCGGATCGTCGAGGTCGCCGCGGCGACCCGCCCGACCAGGATCTCGGGGCATGGATCGGCGAGCGCCTGCGTCGAATGGTGTTCGGCCAACCAGTAGCGGGAATAACCGAGCGCCTCAGCGGTTTGGGCGAGCGCGATCGTCTCGGCGATCGCCTGCGCCGGGGTGTGGCCATCGATGATCGGCGACTGGTCGAGGACAGAAAGCTTCATGCAGCGATTGTAGCGGCTGCATCCGCCAATCTGCGCCTCGATCGCTGCGGATCAGAACAGCGAAAGCTGCGGTGTCGCGCTCGGCGGGCGAAAGCGTGTGGTGTCGAGTCTGCGGTTGCGTCGGTCGGTATTGAACCCCAGCTTCACGCAGGCCTTGGCGAAGCGCTGTGCCAGCAGATCGGCCAGCAGACCTTCGCCCTTCATCCGCGAACCGAACGCCGGGTCGTTGTCGCGCCCGCTGCGCATCTGATGGACCCGGCTCATCACATGCCGCGCCTTCAACGGGTAGTGCTCGTCGAGCCAGGCGCGGAACAGATCTTTCACTTCCCAGGGCAGCCGCATCAACACATAGCTCGCCTCGGTCGCCCCGGCCTCGCGTGCGGCCGCGAGCACGCCTTCG
>JACMMK010000086.1 GCA_014379045.1 Burkholderiales bacterium | reverse complement strand
GGCTGTCGGTCGATCTCGTGCGGCGTGCTCGGCGACGTGGTGGCCAAGGCGTTGTCGCAGGCGCTGCCTGAGCGCGCGCTCGCCGGCAGCGGCCCGCATCATCTGATGGTGCTGGCCGGTCGCGATCCGCGCAACGACACCTATTTCGTGAATTACGAGACGGTCGCCGGCGGCATGGGCGCGCGCGCCAATCGCGACGGGATGGACGCCGTGAGGGTGCATGCGTCCGGGGCGTCGAACCTGCCGATCGAGGCGCTCGAGCATGCGTTTCCGTTCCGCATCGAACGCTATGCGTTATGGGAAGGCTCGGGGGGCGATGGCGAGTTCCGCGGCGGAATGGGCGTGATCCGCGACTACCGCGTGCTCGGCGACGACATCGTGGTCAGTCTTTCGTCCGAGCGCCAGCATGTCGAAGCGCAGGGCATGGAGGGTGGGGCTGCCGGCGCCTGCGGGCAGTTCATCTTCAATCCCGGCCGATCCGACGAACGCGTGCTGCCGTCGGCCGCCGCCGACGTGCGTCTGCCCAGAGACAGTATCCTTCGGGTGTGCACGCCCGGCGGGGGCGGTTTCGGCGACACCGGCACCCGCAGCGCCGAGGCGCGCGCACGCGATCGGCGCGAAGCGCGGATCGAAACGCGCATCGAAACGAACCTACAGGAGACCCGGTCATGAACGAACGTGCGCTTTCTCCGCTCGACCTCGACACCCACGCCGCGCTGACCCCGGCGGCGGCGCGCCTGCTGTTTCCCGGGACCCTGAGCCAGACCTATTTCGACATTGCCGGGCGCAGTTTGATCGCCGCACCGGTGCGCGCCGCGCTCGATGCGCATCTCGACATGCGCACGACCGGCGGCGACAAGGTGGCGATGTTCGCGCTGATCGAACGCACCCGTGCGCTCTACGCCGAGCTGATCGGCGCCGCGGCCGACGAAGTCGCGTACACGAAGAACATCTCCGAAGGCCTGAACATGATCGCGACCGCGATCGACTGGCAGCCGGGTGAGAACGTCGTGCTGTGCGCCGATCTCGAGCATGCGAACAACGTCTACGTGTGGCTCAACCTGCGCCAGCGCTTCGGCGTCGAAGTACGCGCGCTGCCGATGCGCGGCGGCGTGTATCCGGTCGCGGAGATGGTCGCCGCGATCGATGCACGCACGCGTCTGGTGACCGCGTGCACGACCAGCTTCGCCCCCGGCCTGCGCACCGAGCTGGCACCCCTAGCCGCGGCGAGTCGCGCCCACGGCGCGCTGTTCCTGCTCGACGGCGCGCAATCCGTCGGCATGCAGGTCACCGACGTCGACGCGCTGGGCGCGGACGCACTCGCCGTGTCGACGCAGAAGGGCCTGCTCTCGCTGTACGGCATGGGGTTTCTGTATGTGCGCCGCGCCTGGGCCGAGCGCCTCGCACCGATGTACCTAGCGCGCTTCGGTGTCGACCTGGGCGAGAAGGGCGAGGCGGCGTTGGGCGACTTCGATTTCCGGCTGATGCCCGGGGCGCGCCGTTTCGACCTCGGCAACTACAACTTTCTCTGCGCCGCTGCGACCGAGGCGTCGATGCAGCTGTTGAACCGCGTCGGCATGGCGACGGTCGAGGCGCACAACATCGGCCTCGCGGAGCGCCTGGCGCAGGGGCTCGCCGAACTCGGCCTGCCGGTGATCGGTGCGCCGACCGGACCCCATCGCGCGCAGATCGTGATGGTCGGGGCGATCGGCGACGGGCACGACGCCGCCGACGACACGCGGATGCAGTCGCTGCACGACCATTTCGCCGCGAACAAGGTCAAGCTGTCGATCCGCCGCGGCGCACTGCGCTTCTCGATCCACGTGTACAACGATCGTGACGACGTCGATCGGGTGCTCGCACTCGCCGGCGACTGGGTGCGCACGACGGGCCGGGCCGCGACCGGCGTCTGAACGCGATGCCCTACGTCGATATCGTCAACGGGCGCACCTACCCGGCAGACGTCCCGCGCTGGCAATCCGACGACGGCAACGGCGTCGACCTCGCGCCCGGACCGGGAATGACCCGCGACCGGATCGATCCGTCGATTCGATCGATCTGGCGCTACGCGCACGCGATGCAGGTGTCGGCGCTCGACGCGGTGACGCTGGGCGAGGGCTGGACCCCGTTGCTGTCGAAGCCGTGGTCGGGCATGACGGTGCAGTGGAAGCTCGAGTACGTGATGCCGACCGGGTCGTTCAAGGATCGCGGCATGACCGCGATGGTGACCTACCTGAAACAGCACGGCATCACCGAGGTGCTGGAGGATTCGTCCGGCAATGCGGGTGCGTCGCTCGCCACGTATGCCGCCGCCGCCGGGATGCGCTGCCGGATCATGGTGCCGGCGAGCGCCTCGTATCCGAAGATCGCGCAGATGGCCGCGCACGGCGCCGACGTGGTCGCGGTGTCGGGCACGCGCCAGGATGTCGCCGACGCCGCGCTGCGCGAATCCGGCGCGATGTTCTATGCGAGCCACAATCGACAGCCGTTCTTTCTCGAAGGTACGAAGACCCTCGCCTACGAGCTGTGGGAGCAGCTCGGCTTCCGCGCGCCCGACAACGTGATCGTGCCGGTGGGCTACGGGGCGAACGTACTCGGCTGCGAGCGCGGCTTCGCGGAACTGATCCGTGCCGGCGAGATCGAGCGGATGCCCAGGATCTTCGGCGTGCAGGCGGCCAACGTCTCGCCGCTCGCGCAGGCCTTCGACGAAGGGCTCGAGGATTTCAAGGAGATCATGCCGCAGCCGACGCTCGCCGAAGGCATCGCCTCGCAGCGGCCGACGCGCGGGCGCGCGATCCTGCGCGCAGTGCGCGAGTCGCACGGCCGCATCCTTTCAGTGAGCGAAGACGAGATCGTCTCGGCGCTGCGCACGCTCGCCGCGATGGGCTTCTATGTCGAGCCGACGTGTGCCTCGGCGGGCGCCGCGCTGGCGCGACTGATCGAGGCGCGCGAGATCGCGCCGCGCGAGACCACCGTGGTCGTGCTCACCGGCACCGGCCTCAAGGCGTCTGAGTCGATCGGCAAGGCCCTCGGGCTCGCCGCGCGCACCGCGCCGCGATGAATGCGCGTGCGCTGGTCGATGAATGTCGTGCCGGGCCGTTCGCGGCCGGGCACGGGTTGAAGTGTCCCCTGCAGACCAAGGAGCGATGACATGTACGGATGGCGAGGAAGGATCGGATTGCTGGTGCCCTCGATCAACACCACGATGGAGACCGAGTTCTGGCGCATTGCGCCGCCCGGCGTGTCGGTGCATACGGCGCGGATCGCGGGCGGGCGCGAAGGCACCCCGGAGGAACTGCGCAACATGGAGCAGTCGAGCAAGCATGCCGCGAGCGAAGTCGCCATGGTCGAGCCCGACGTCGTGGTCTACGGTTGCACCAGCGGCAGCTTCTTCGAAGGGCCCGAGTGGAACACGCGCATCTGCGAACAATTGTCGGCGCTCACCAAGGCGCCGACGGTCACCACCGCGGGCGCGATGGTCGCCTGCCTGAACGAGAACGGCATCCGCAAGGTCGACGTGGTGACCCCCTATGTCGAGCTGACCAACGAGCGGCTGAAGCAGTTCGCCGGCGCGTTCGGGATCCAGACCGTCAAGCTCGGCACCTTCGACATGCTCGACATGTTCGACCACGCGAAAGTTCTGCCCGAGGAGATCTATCGCAAGGTAAAGGAGATGACCACGCCGGAGTCGCAGGCGGTGTTCGTCGCCTGCACCCAGTTGCGCGCGCTCGAGGTGCTCGACATGCTCGAGCGCGACCTCGGCAAGCCGGTGTACTCCGCGGTGCAGGCCTCGGCCTGGCAGGCCTACCGCGCGATTGGCGTCGACCCGAAGATCGCGGACTGCGGCAGTCTGCTGCGTTCGCTGAGCGGTAGCGATGGCAAGCCGGCTCCTGTGGCAGCGCTGCGGCGTTCGGGGTGACCGGCACGCTGTCGCGCGCAATGGCACAGCGGTTGCTTGACTCCGGCGACCGAGTACGGAGTAACGACCAGGGGAAGGCAAACCATGAAACACTCGACGCGTGGTGCAGGGCTCTCGCTGGCGGCACTCGCTCTCGCCGCGCCCGGGGCGTTTGCGCAGGGCTACCCGGAGCGGCCGATCCGGTACATCGTCGCGTTCGCGCCGGGCGGGATCAACGACCTGCTCGCGCGCTTCGTCGGCCAGAAGCTCACCGAGTCGTGGAAGCAGACGGTGATCGTCGACAACCGGCCCGGTGCCGGCGGCAACCTCGGCGCCGAGGTGGCTGCCCGCGCCGCCCCCGACGGCTACACGCTGCTCAACATCAGCACCGCGCACGTGATCGCGCAGTCGCTATACCCGAAGCTCGGCTACAGCCTCGTGCGCGACCTCACGCCGGTGGTCTACCTCGGCAGTTCGCCGCTGATCACTGCGGTGAATGGTTCGCTGCCGGTCAAGAGCGTGCCCGAGCTGATCGCCTGGGCGAAGCAGAACAAGATGGTCTACGGCTCGGGCGGCGTTGGCGCGATCAGCCACCTGTCGATGGAAATGCTGAAGGTGTCCGCCGGCTTCGACGCGGTGCACGTCCCCTACAAGGGAGCCGGTCCCGCGGCGGCCGACTTGATCGCCGGGCAGATCCAGGTGATCACGAATGCCGTGCCGGAACTGTGGCCGGCGGTAAAGACCGGCAAGGTGCGCGTGATCGGTGCGATGTCGGAGAAGCGGCTGCAGTGGATGCCCGACGTACCGACGTTCGCCGAGCAGGGCGTCAAGGGGTTCGTCCTCGGCAACTGGGTGGGGTTGATGACCGCGGCCGGTACGCCGCCGGCGACGGTGCGCAAGCTCGCCGATGAGGTGACCCGCGTACTGAAGCAGCCCGATGTCAGCGAGCGCCTGATCGGACTCGGCTTCGAGCCCGGCGGCGGCACGCCTGCGGAACTCGCGAAGCTGATCGCCTCGGAGACGGTGACCTTCGCGAAGGCGGTCAAGGCCTCGGGGGCGACCGCGGACTAGCGCATGCTGGTGGCGGAGGGTTCCCCTGCCAGTGCCGTGCCCACGCCGACACGCAATCGAGGGCGCTGGCGAGACCGGGTCAGGGTCTCGTGTGCGGAAACGACTCCACCAGCGTCCGCGCCGCATCCTGCGCCGAGGGTAGCTGCTCGACCGCCTCCGCCAGC